>NZ_CAJXPA010000005.1 GCF_913058035.1 uncultured Paraglaciecola sp.
AACTCTTCCATTATATTGCGCTCTGAGGCGCGATAGCCATCTTGACCGGTTGGTCAAGATGGCTATCGCTTAATGTTGAGCATTAAAAATAGAGTGATAAATGCTTTGTTAAAGATGTTTGAAATCAATCATTATTTTGGCCCGCTTTTTGCCTTCCAATAACAAAAAATTTACATTTTACTTTCTAAATTGTCTAAAGAGGTGAGTATGGACGTTGTATTGGAAAAAAATAAGAATTGCTTAAAAGAGGAACTTTACGAAGTTAAAAATTATGAGTCTAAGCTGCAAGCACTCAGTGTTTGGTGGGATAAAATCGCACTTTTAGGCAAGATAAACAGCTACAATATAGCCGAGACCATTATTAATGACATGGAAGAAACTAAATCTAAGTTTGCCGATTTACAGCAAAGACTTATCCACAACCTGTTACTTGAGCATCTAAAAAAACGGGCTCACGATGATAGTTCCCGTGCCCAAGTTGCGATTGATATATTGATCCGTAACCTCTTTGAAAGAACTGCAGATGTTGGATTTCTCTCAACAGATGCTGATATTCGTACCTTTCTAAAAAATCCTGAGCCCAATAATGAGGCACAGCATTTACTCCGTGAACGACTGCTTGAGTATGTGAAAAAGTACAGTGTTTATGATGAAATTATTATCCTTAGTCCACAGGGTGAGGTGCGCTGCCACCTAGATAAAAACAATCCTATCAGTCATAGCAAAGATCCGCTTATTGAACAGACAATTAACTCCCATGACGAATATGTTGAGGTTTTCAGATACAGCGACTTGATGCCAGATAAAAATCAATCACTGATTTACTCCTGTAAGATCACAGCTGATAACCTTATCAATTCGGAGGTAGTGGGTGTAATTTGCCTCTGCTTTCGTTTTAATGACGAGATGAAAGGAATATTCAGTGATCTTTTGCAAAATAATGACCCAAGTATTATCGCATTAGTTGATGGTAACGGAGTTGTTACTGCAAGCAGTAATGAGAGTTACTTAGGCATTGGTAAGCATATTAACTATCCTGAACCGCCTTGTATCGTCAAGTTTAGGGGGGAATATTGCTTATATACCTTATGTGAAACGAATGGCTATCAAGGCTTCTTTGGTCTAGGTTGGCGTGGCATGGTAATGACACCTTTAAAGAACTTTAGTGGTAGCACTCAGACAAGTAAGATCTCAATTCCCTCTGAGTTGATTGAGCAAGGTAGGCTGTTTCCAACAGAGTTAAAACTGATCTCCAAAAATTCAGTTGAGGTGAATAACGACCTTAGTTTAGTGGTACTGAACGGCAAGATTACCTCAGCGCGAAAAAAAGCTCGGGAATTTATGCCAGTACTGGAAGCAATTCAGGAAATTGGTACCAATATTTCTAATGTCTTTAGTTCTTCTATCAGTAGTTTGCAAGATACAGTGGTCTCATCACAATTAAACGACGCAAAGTTTTTAGCCTCACTGTCAGTCAATATTATGGATCGAAACCTTTTCGAACGTGCTAATGATTCTCGTTGGTGGGCATTAACCTCTGCCTTCCGCGAATTATTAGTGAAGCTTCAAACTAGTCAGCAAGAGCGCCAAGAAATCACAAATATTCTCAGTCATATTAACGACTTGTATACGGTTTATACCAACCTATATTTATATGATAGTAAGGGGATAGTGGTAGCTGTTTCTAATCAGGATGAATTACACATTATCGGTCAAAAACTAGATGATACAACAGGTTATCACAACGCGTTGAAACTCGAGAATAGTCAGTGCTATAGTGTTTCGTCGTTTGTTGTCACACCCTTATATAACCATAGACCTACTTATATTTACAATGCGGCGGTGCGTGACTTAGCTGACTCAACCAAGATAGTGGGTGGCATAGGCATCGTGTTTGATAGTGAACCACAATTCAGTACAATGTTAGATGAATCACTTCCAAGTGATGAAAAGGGCCATGTTATGGAGGGCGCTTTTGCAGTCTATTGTCAGCGTGACGGTATGATTATTTCAGTATCGAGTAATAGCAATATTGAAGTTGGCAGTAAACTTGATATACCAAAACAATACCTGAATATCGAGGATGGTAAAAGTTTGTCAGTGATTTATGAATTTACACAACAATTTTATACTTTGGGTGTATCGGCAGCTAAGGGATACCGTGAGTATAAAACTACTAACGATTATAGTAACGATGTAATCGCGTTAATTTTTCTACCCATGTAGTAAAATTCACTTATCGCGAGTAAATATATTTAACAAAACACGCATGGTAATTTGGTAAACGTTTGTGCTGATGTACTGCTGCGTTTGACTATTTAGGGCATTTTTTGATGTTTATAGCCTTGAAAAGTCCAAGGTTTTGGGCTAAATGCCTAATCTGTTAAAATTACATTGTACACTCGGCTTTATTGTATCCTGAGGAGAATAGGTAAGAAGTATATCGACATTCATTTTATATCAATAATGTCCCGGCTGTTGGCGAGCTGTTGGTATTACTCAACTGTTTTTACGTCATTCAAAATTCAAAATAAGAACTTCCACCATTGTGCAAACCAGTTCTGAATATTGCTTATGTTTGTGATGATGAATTGCTTTTATTCAAACAAACTTTCCTGAGGCAGCGCTCGTATTTGTGGGGAGAATAATTTAACGATTACGTCATTTTTTTAGCTGAATGTTTTTTGTTCACATTCATTTTGTAATGCAAGCAATGTTAGTGAAATAGTGGATTGAAATTTTAATATAGTTTTTGTTTAAACTTCTGAACCGAAACAACACAAGTTGCATGTTCATTATTAAAGAACATTGAAGAAAAAAAAGGCTGAATATTTCAGCCTTTTTTTTTCTTACAACTTAACGACTAAGACGTCGTAGAGCTGATGAGGAGAACGCTTTGCGCTGTTCCACTCCTCCCCAAGTCATGAATCTAGGTTCTTCATTACTTAGGCCTGTCACCAAATACCGTCCAGAATTTAGGTCATGCAGGGTCTCTGCTACCATCCAAGGTGTATCTACATCATAAAACATCACATTGTGACCTTCAGACATACGCCACAATTCGTTACGACCATCGTAATGATCAATAACTGATGCACCCCATGTATCTTCATCTATAAAAAAGGTTCGCTTGGCATAAATATGACGCTCACCTTCAGCTAGTGTCGCTTCTACTTCCCATACGCGGTGTAACTCATAACGTAAGTTGTCAGAATTTAAATGCCCCGGTTGTACAGCGTTTTCATAGCTTATATCAGTACTCATCAAGTTATAAGAATTGTACGGAATGTACATTTCTTTTTTGCCGACTAATTTCCAGTTGTATCTGTCTGGTGCTCCGTTATACATATCATAATTGTCCGTGGTTCTTAAACCATCAGTACCTGCTGCAGGTCCATCATAGGAAACGTTAGGTGCACGTCGTACTCGTCTTTGTCCAGAGTTATATACCCAAGCTTTTCGGGCTTCTTCTACTTGGTCAATAGTTTCGTGAACTAATAAAGCAGTACCCGTTAAACGTGCAGGTGCCGTAATGACTTGTAGGTAATAAAAAAGAATATTCGCGTCTTTCTCGGCATCTCTGCCACCTTCAAGAAATTCAGGCCAAACTAATTGGTCATTCATTTTTACTTCTACAAATGAGCCGTCGGCTTGTACAGGTATAGTGGTAAATTCTCGTTTAGCGGTACCTCCACGAAAGCGAGTAATATGATTCCAAATTACCTCGTTAGCATCTTGTGGGATGGGAAAAGGAATTGCTGTATCAAAAGATTTTAACCCATTACCACCTTGCACTAGCACTGAAGTCACTGCATTTTTTTTGATAACATCATAAATTTTTTCAGGATATGCAGCTGTGCGACGTGTTGGATACACTGGCATTTTATAATCAGGATATTTATTAAACATCGCAATTTGGCCAGGGCTTAAATTAGCTTGGTAAGTTGACAAGTTTGCATTGGTTATTTCAAATAACACTTTATCAGAAGCAAAGGGATTCGATGGACGACCAGGGTCCTCGCTTGGCTTTGAGTTTTTAGTATTTAGGCCACCGGTCCATGCTGGGATTGTACCCGCAGCATTGCCCGCCATTTGTGCTCCAACTGGCGTTAGAGAAGTGCCTAGTTTTGCCGCTTCTTCTGCTGTTACTTTAGCAACAGCATTGTGCGCTGCTAGGCTCAAACATAATACACTTATAGAAGTGAATAATTTTTTCATTGTTTTATCCTTTTAATACGTAATACCAATACTTAATGCAAGAAAGTCTTTATCTGACAAAATATTATAATCGCCACCACTAAAGCTCCTAAAGCTCATAGAGGCTGAATAAGTTTGCTGATAAACGGCTTCTAGAGATACGCCAAATGACTTAGCGCCTTCATTAAATTGTTGACCTGGATCGGGTGAGTAACCAGACACATCATGCTGCCAATCAATTGTGGGTGAAAGAGATACACCAGCAAATACATTAGGATATGCAAGCTGGGCTCTAACACGATAACCCCATGCAGTATCTGTTACATAACCATCATCTTTACAGTCACCCGAAAGAGCGCCTGCAGCGACTAAGTTTGTACAGTTAATGCCACCACCTGCATCAAAATCTCCTAATCCAAATACTGAGTTTCGACCATATTTTTGGTCTGCAGCTTCAATATCATCAGTCAAAATAACACCTGCTTCAGCGATGACAGTCATCCGAGATGAACCTAATACACGATCAAAAAACTGTAATGCAGTTATTTGAATTTGGGTGACATCAAACTCATCCCAACCTCTTGAAAGTTCTCCGGGGTTAACAGCCAGGACTCGAGAGGAATAACGAAGAAATGGTTGTTCAGACAACACTCCGTTAAGAATTTCTGGCCCACTTATCTGAATGGGTGTGTCAGGTTTATAAGATACTTCACCAGACAAGGCAAAACCTGCAACATTGGTAGCAAAGCTAAGACCATAAAATTTTAAATCTTCTGGAAATTCGATTTTGTAACCAGGGTTAAGAGCATCGATGGTATCTCGTTCTACGCCTGTAGATTGTAAAAGGCTAGCTAAACCAAATTGTCCCATCTGCTCAGGTGTCAATACCCCTGCTTCGGCTCCAGCAGCCAGGGTAGGGAAGGCTGCATCTAATTCAACTGCATTAGCCCAAGGTAAAAATACCGGTAAGGCTGGATTAAATCCACGCCAGGAACCACGCACTGCACTGATTAACGGTAATCGAGAGTGAATATTCATATAGTAAAAACCAAACTCAGTATCATTCAATTCTTGTGCGTAATAACGAAAAGCAACACCATATTGGCCCCCGTCGTCGGGCTCTACGTCAGCTTGACGTTTTGCCGCAATTCCTGCTGCCAGACCGGCTTGATCGCCAAGAGGTCCAACTGATACAAAGTTACAGCCATCAGCCGCAAAATCAGCACCAGAGAAATATGTACCACAGCCGTCAATTTGGGTTTTTTCCCATTCATATTGGTAGAAAGCTTCAACACTAAGATTTTCAGTCAAACCCGCATTAACAAACAACATGCCAACCGGTAATAATCCTTCTTTTAGGCTAGCACCTGGGCGACGTAATGCGTTCACATCAAATGGGTTAGATGAATTGAGTCCGCCTTGAATAAAGGTACTTTCACCCCAGCTGACAACTTGACGTCCTAAACGGACGTCTAATGGAACATCACCTATGTCAAAGGTACCAAAGATATAAGCATCCATTAACTCGATACCAGAAAACTGGCCAAATTGGGTAAAACCATCGTCACTTAATGGTTCACCAGGGGTATAACCATTACCAGAATTACCATGGGGTCTGTCACCATCAGATAATTCAAAGTCATGCCAATATTTAACCCGTACAAACGCGCCAATGTTTCCTTTGGTTAGGTTAAAATCATGAGAGCCTTTTATGATTTGAGAAAAAGCGTCATTTTTACCAAAGTTAAGATTGCCATCGTCTGTGGTGGATGTGTTACCAGTGCCACCATTTGTTGTGCCAATGTAATAAGGATCTGCATCTTGTAACCGCCAGCTAGAACCTATTGAAAGTCGTGAGGTGATTTGAAGACTAACATCGTCATCTTCACCAAAATAAAATTCTGCAGCTGTAGCTGAATAAGAAAATAAAGCTGTTGTTATTGCAGCAGCGAGTAACTTTTTTGTGTGTTTGCTAGTGGACATGATAGTTCCCATGTTTAATTGTTAACCAAATAGGTCAGACCAGATTGAATTTAAACAAAATGCCTACATTAATGATACAAATAAAAAAAATAAAAAACATAATCTCTATGCCAATTACTTATCATATGATGCAATATGCTAATTAATAACTTATTCAAAGCGACAAGTTTTTAGTATGACAGATTATTTTTCAGTGCTCAGTGGCTGGCTTATCCCCATAAAACGAGCCATGGACGAATGGGGCATCGATTTTAATAGCGTCTTAGCTGATTGCGGTATTAAAACGTCTGATTTTAAAGTCCCAGAATCTAGGATTTCTGCTGAAAGAGTGTCTCAGTTAATCGAATATTGTAATCATTTAAAAAAACGTCATGATTTTGCAATAACTGTAGCTGAAAATTTTCATCCCGGCACCTTCCATACACTAGGCTATGCAATGATGGCGTCTAACAATTTATATGACGCGTTCAAACGTATTGAACGCTATAAAAAAGTGGTTTCTAACACCTGTTCCATCAAGATAGAAGAAGGTCCTAAGGTCTGTAAATTAGTACTCACGCCATTTCTTTATGAGTCTACTAATAGACCTGTTTTATCCCAAAATTCTATCATCATTTTTATTGCGACCTTGGTTAAATTTGCCAGAGAATGCTCAAGCCACAATTTTAAACCCCAGGAAGTCAATCTGAATTGGTCGAATACCGGGGACACGTTTCAGTTTCTGGGTGATTTTTTTGATTGCCTAGTGAATTTTGACCAAGATGAAATTTCATTCAGCTGTAATACCACTATTTTGAAAGAACCTCTACTTGGGGGGAATCCTTTGATCACTCAATCCCACGAAAAGATGCTGAATGAATTTCTTTCAAGGCTCGATAAGAATGACGTTGTGCAAATAGTTAAAAATAGTATCCATGACATGTTGCCTTTAGGCACGCCGACTCAAACTGATATTGCTAAGCAGATTGGTATGAGTCTCCGAAATCTGCAAAGAAAACTAAGCGAGCAAGATGCGTGTTATCGAGATTTATTAGAAGAAACGAGAAAGAAACTCGCACTGGAATACATTACACAAAGTCATCTATCTTTGAGTGAAGTGGGTTACCTAGTTGGTTTTGCCAATATTGGTAATTTCAACCGTGCTTTCAAACGTTGGACCAATTTTGCACCTGGCGAATACCGTAAAGATAAACATTTGGCATAAATTCATTTAATGGTTTGTCATCAATTAGTTATTATATTGGTTTTTATTTTAACAAATTCTTATTTCATCCATATCATCCTCGAGTATAAATTACTCTAGATATAACTTATTCGGAAAAGACAAACTAATGACTGAAGACGCTATAAAAACCGATTTAACTGACATTTTAACAACACTCAAAAACACTTTTAAGAAAACGCCTTTTCCCGAAATTCAGCAAAGACAGCAAGATTTAAAAGCATTAAAAGCGTTATTACTGGAAAACCAGGATGCCTTAATAAAGGCAATGGATCAGGATTTTGGAAGCCGTTCTAGTGATGATTCAAAAATTGGTGATATCCTCACCACAGTTCAAGGGATTAACTACTCTCTTGACCATCTAAAGAAGTGGATGAGACCCAGTAAGCGACATTTAAGTTTGTTACTGCAGCCTGCATCTGCCAGAGTGGAGTATCAGCCACTGGGTGTGATAGGCATAATTGTACCTTGGAACTATCCGGTTTTTTTGGGCTTAGGCCCACTCACTGCTGCGCTGGCCGCAGGTAACAAAGCCATGATAAAAATGTCTGAATACACACCTCATACTGCGAGTATTATTAAGCAGTTAGTAGACAAATATTTTGAGCCTAATAAAATAAGTATTGTCGAAGGCGATGCAAGTGTTGCAGCTGTATTTTCATCCTTACCTTTTGATCACCTATTTTTTACAGGCTCAACTAATGTAGGAAAATTGGTGATGCGTGCTGCAGCCGAGCACTTGGTTCCCGTCACATTGGAATTAGGTGGAAAATCACCTGCTATTATTGCAGATGATATGGATATTAATATTGCCGTAGATAGATTTATTTTGGGTAAAACTCTGAATGCCGGTCAAACCTGCGTCGCACCAGATTATATTTTTTGTCCTAAAGGAAAAACCCAGCAGTTAATTGATGCGATCGAGAAAACATTTGAGCGTATGTACCCATCGGTAAAGGACAATAAAGATTACACCAGTGTTATCAATCCAGCTCAACATACTCGCTTGCAATCATTAATTGATGATGCTCTAGCCAAAGGAGCTGTTGTTAGACCTTTAGGTGGTGATCCGGGTTGTGCGAAAACCAGACAAATGCCGCTTACCTTAATCCATGGTGTTAATAACCAGATGCAGGTTATGCAACAAGAAATTTTTGGGCCGTTGCTACCTATTCTTGAATATGACACCTTAGATGAAGCGATTGAATATATAAACGATGGCGAACGACCACTCGCTTTGTATATATATAGTTTTAACAAAACCTGTCAAGACAAAATATTAAAAAGTACTCATTCAGGTGGTGTATGTATTAATGATGCGGCTTTTCATGTGGCTGCCGAAGACTTACCGTTTGGAGGAGTTGGCTCCTCCGGTATGGGAAGTTATCACGGCTCAGAGGGTTTTAAGACTTTTTCTCATGCTAAATCTATTTTGTCACGTGGACGATTAAGCTTTGGAAAATTATTATTTCCCCCTTTTGGCACAGCCGTGCATAATCTTATCTACAAGCTTTATATTCGCTAGTACCAACTAAGAAGAAAAATATGACCCAAACATTGATTAATCTTGAGTTTAATAATATTGCTGACCTAATTGAGCACAGTTTATTGAAATATGCTGATAAGCCTGCTTTTTCTTGTTTAGGCCAAACCTTGAGTTTCGCTCAAATTGATGCAAAATCTAAGGCTTTAGCCTGCTGGCTTCAACAGCAAAAAAGTTTGTCGCCAGGTGACCGCATTGTTATTCAACTGCCCAATTTGAATCAATATCCGATTGCTGCTTACGCGGCGCTTCGTGCAGGATTAGTTATTGTTAACACTAACCCATTGTACACTCCCAGAGAAATGCAGCATCAATTCATAGATTCTGGTGCTAAAGCGATTATTCTATTGAGCGATTTATTACCAAAATTTAATGAAGTTAAAGAACACACTGACATTGAATTGGTCATAACGACTGGCGCCACGGACTTGTTAACCGGCGATATGAATGCGCCGAGCGGCTGTGTCAGCTTTAATCAAATATTATCCGACTGTGCAGATGCAGTTTTAGCCACAAGGCCACCAAACTGTTTGAGTGACAACGCAGTGTTGCAATATACCGGAGGTACCACAGGTGTATCAAAAGGTGCTTGTTTGACTCATAGCAACGTTATGGCGAATGCAGAACAGACTCGATTAGTTTTGAAGGAAGGTTGTACTGAAGGTGAAGAAATATTTGTCTGTCCTTTACCTCTTTATCATATCTATGCATTTAGTGTAAATATGTTGGTATTTGCCACCAGTGGCAATCTTAATATCTTGATCCCTAATCCACGTGACATGGATGCTTTTGTGCAAGCCATCAAACCTTTTAAATTTACTGGTTTTGCGGGTATTAACACCTTATTTGTAGGTTTGTGTATGCATCCAGAGTTCAAAGCATTAGATTTTTCTGCATTAAAAATAACAATTTCTGGTGGTACCGCTCTCACTTCCACAGCGGTCAATATGTGGAAAACTACTACCGGTTGTTCTATTTCAGAAGGATATGGTTTATCTGAGACTTCACCGGTTGTGTGTTTCAATCGACCTGGAAAAGAGCGTCTTGGCACTGTAGGTAAGCCTGTAGAGGGTACTGAAATACAGCTTTGGGATGAAAACGATCAGATTGTTGAAGAAGGCCAAATCGTGGTTAGGGGTCCACAAGTGATGGCAGGTTATTGGAATATGCCCGAAGAAACTGCGAAGGCGATAACTAAAGACGGTTTTTTCAAAACAGGGGATGTAGGCATTTGTTTAGAGGATGGCACCATTAAGATTGTCGATCGTTTAAAAGACATGATTATTGTATCTGGCTTCAATGTATATCCGAATGAAATTGAAGATGTACTCTCGCAGCACGATGAAATATTAGAAGCCGCCGTTATCGGCGAGCCAGACGAAAAAACAGGCGAAAAAGTATGTGCTTATATTACTGTTAAATCTGAGGTGTCTGAAAGTGACATTTTAGCTCATTGTAAAGTGTTGTTAACGGCCTACAAAATCCCGAAAAAAATTGTATTCATGCAAGAGCTACCTAAGTCATCTGTAGGTAAATTATTACGCAGAGAACTCCGCAAATAGACAATATTCAGGATGACACTTCACTCACATAAAAAAGCGAAGATTTTATTTACCTTCGTTTTTTTGCGTGTATTTGTTTAAACCTGTTAGTTAGGCATTGGCTGCTAAGATCATATCTGCTGCTTTTTCAGCAATCATGATGGTGGGTGCATTGGTATTGCCACTGACCAAATTAGGCATGATAGAGGCATCGACTACCCTTAATCCTTTTAGACCATGAACTCTCAGCTCAGAGTCAACCACCGCCAAGTTATCTGTCACAGGTCCCATCTTACAGGTTCCTACTGGATGATATTGGGTGTCAGCACGGTTACGTATGTCTTGCTCTAATTGTTGTGCATTATCTTTTTCGACCACATACAGCATATTTTTTCTTATATCACTGAAAGCATCTGCTTCTAAAATTGTCTGCATTTTTTGTGCACCAGCCATGATCGTTTGCATATCTTTTTCATCACCCAAGAAATTAGGATCGATCAACAACGTGTCTGTTGGATCGGTGCTCTGCAATTTCACTTCGCCGCGACTTTCAGGGCGACAGACCGTAATATGACAGCTATAGCCATGGCCCGTATTTATTTTTCGCGCATGATCGTCAACAATCCCAGGAACAAAAACAAATTGTGCGTCTGGAGCACTCAATCCCTTTTTTGTATGGAAAAAAGCCCCTGATTCTGCCAAAGTACTGGTTATCTTGCCAGTTCTACTTTTTTTCCATTGAAACATGGATCTAATAATCCTAAATCCTCCAGTTAGAGAAATACCGAATGTATCTGCCTTACTGGATACTTTGTAAGTTTGCACATAATCTATATGGTCTTGTAGATTTTGCCCCACGCCCGCTAAATCATGAACACTGGCTATGCCTTTTTCTGATAGGTGCTGGGTCGCTCCTACTCCAGATAACATTAATACTTGAGGGGATCCAAACGTCCCAGCACTGAGAATAACCTCTTTTGTGGATTTTATTTCCACTGCATGGTTACCTTTTTTATAACGTACTCCTATGGCCTTGGTAGCATCAAACAGAATCTTTTCTGTCACAGCGTGCGTAATAACCGTTAAGTTAGGCCTAGATAAATTAGGAGTTAAAAATGCTTTCGCTGCACTGCAACGTTCACCATTTTTAACCGTTCTTTGATAAAAAAATGCACCTTCCTGCTTAGCACCATTAAAGTCGTCTACAAAAGGAATACCATGTTCTTCGCATGCACTAAAAAACATATTATTAAGATTGCTAGCATCAGTAGGGTTCGATACGCCTAGGGGACCGTCGTTGTTATGAAATTCGTCGGAGTAGACTTCATTACCTTCTGATTTTTTAAAATAAGGTAGTACATCTTTATATGCCCAACCTTCATTCCCTAAATTGGCCCAAGTATCATAATCCCACTTATTTCCACGCACGTATAGCATGGCATTAGTTGATGAGCTTCCCCCTAAAGTTTTGCCTCTAGGTTGATAACCTTGACGGCCGTTTAAGCCTTTTTGAGGAATAGTTTTAAATGCCCAATTATTGATTTTAGTTGGTAACATGGCAGCCACACCTATGGGCGCACGTATGAGAACACTGTTATCCGGACCACCTGCTTCGAGCAAACATACAGAATTTTCAGGGTTCTCAGATAAGCGAGCAGCTAATACGCAGCCGGCTGAACCGGCACCAATGATGATGTAATCGAAGTGCATAGAGAATCTTATATTTAACTTCTTGTAATATCACATTAACATGTCAGGGTTGTGAAGAAAGAATCAATTGGTGCCAATTTATTATCCACAACAAAAAAACATTTAAATGGGTATTTTAATAAGCATACTGTTTTATGTCTGCAGTAATTGTCACTATTTTTAAACCTTTTCCCTTTAAACAATAAACATTAGTTAAAAATCTACTGGCTGATATGCGTTAGTTTATCGTCAACGGGGGGGATTACATCATTTACCGTGTCTGGCGAGTACTACGTTTTTACTGTTGTTGTTACTGGACATTAATAAAAATATTTCTTTTGTTTTTAACAAAATTTAGGTGCACATTTAGTCGAATTAAAGCTGCAGATTAAATCGCAAGATTATTGTTTTTATTACGCTTTTGGGTTTTAATTATAGTGAAATTTTTTTTAATTTATGAGTTGCGGCTTTTTGTCATTAGGTAAACCAGATTTTTAGAATTTTATTTATGTGATTTTAAACAAAACTTTTAAATTTTAGTGGTTAGATAAAAGGGTAGTTTTGTATGAATAAAGGCTCTATCTATATTATTGACGATGAATATGATGTTCGCTTTACTCTTGAAAATATATTCAGATTTGCAGGTTACACAGTGAAATCGTTTGCTACTGCGTCTGCTGCTTTAGAACACAGACTAAGTGACAGAGACAGCTGTATTGTTCTAGATCTCCATATGCCAGAGATGGGTGGTTTAGAATTCCAAGAATTACTTAAAGATAGAAATATTAGAATACCTATTGTTATTTATACCGGAAAAGTAGACGTCCAAACTGCAGTGATGGCGATGACTGATGGGGCATATACGTTATTACAAAAACCTGCACCTAATCATGTGTTACTTGAAAAAGTTCAAAATGCCATGGTCACTTTTAAAGAAATAGACAAACATCATGAACAATGTCACGAAGCTTATGCACTGCTTGAAAAGTTGTCAGCCAGGGAGTTCGAAATAGCAAAACTTATTGCTAATGGAAGCACTGCTTTAGACGTAGCAGACAAACTTTTTATCAGTAAGCGAACTGCAGAAGCACACAGAGCGAGTATATTTAATAAACTTGAAATAAAATCAGTAGCGCTATTGGCACAATTAGTTTTGTTAGCAGATATGACTTTAGATTAATTATTGCTTGTTCATGTAATTTGAATTGCTTTTACAGGACTATGTCCACAGTTTAATGTTAGAAAATCATGGCGGTTAAATGCATCATAATTCAGCTAATATTGATAAACAGCTAGAACATTTTTTATTCAATACATTTATGCTTAAAAGCAGCGATATCATCATGATAACTGATGGTGAAACTGACTTTACAAAGGCACGTATCCTGGGGGTTAATTCATCTTTTGAGTTTATTACTGGTTTAAGCCAAAAAGACTTAATCGACAGTCCCTGCTCAGAATGGATTAATACATCAGATTCCCAGCTTCTTAGTTTAAATTCTGCTTTCAAGACAAGTTCAGCTGTTCTAGAACAACTCGCGATTAAAAATAATGAAGGTGATCTGACACAAATACAATTTGAAATTTACCCCGTTCAACAAGAAACTAAACTTTGGATCTGGCAAGCTAAATTACTCATTCCAAGCCAATTAATCGTTCGCAACAAGCAGCTAAAACAGCAAGATATGATGCAAGCCTTAGAGAAAACAGCAGGCCAAACAGCTCATGATTTTAATAACATTCTAGCGATCATCATGTGCAACAATGATTTGCTACTTGAAATTATTGAGGATTCCTCACCTTATTACCCTTTGTTATATTCGATATCCCGTGCGGTAGACAAAGGCACACATTTGACACGATCTTTGATGGTATTTGCTCAAAAAAATATATTAAACAACGAAGAGTTTAACCTGAATGACTGTTTATCATCTATGGCTAATGGGCTGCAAGAAAACATTGAAGCATATCATATCTTAAAATTAGAGCTCTGTGATCAACCCTGTAACGTTTATGTAGATCGGGTGATGCTTGAAGAATGTATTAGTAATTTAGTGCTCAATGCCTCACAGGCAATGTTCGAAAATCCATTAGGGAAATCAACGATATTTATCGATATAAAGAAAGTATTTATACCGCAGCAAAAAGACGCTTTTGAACAACTGATCTTACCTCAAGAATATGTGAAAATAACCATAACGGATACTGGAGCCGGCATCACTTCAACCAATCTACCCTTAATCTTCACCCCTTTTTTTACTACGCGAAAAATTAATGCTGCTAAAGGTGTGGGTTTAAGCATGGTTTACGGATTCTTGAAAAGAAGTGCGGGTTATTGTTTAGTTAATACAGAAGTAGGTAAAGGTTCTTCTTTTAGTTTATTGTTTGACATTTCGTGACTGCATCTTGATGGCTTTCTTTTTCTTAATAACCAATTAAAAGTAGTAAAAGCACCTATTTACTGAAGGACAGAATCTTCTAAAGTAGATTCATTAACTATTATCTTTGTTATTTAATCATGCTGGTCATAAATGAGATGGTAATTAATAGGCTCAGGGCAAACATAACACTGATAGCTTAAGACAAGCCTTAATAGCTAATTAAAAAATACAAACTTCTATTTTTATTTAGTTTGTCATCTGTCGGGAATGGGTGACTCTAGACAATGTCAGTGGATAAAGAGCTCACTGAAAACAATCAACCTCAATATTCTGATCCTCACTGGTGGTTGTAGACAAAACTATATTATGGCTTACACCAGAACATCGACGAATGTTGTGGTGATAAGGTACCGAACGCTTTAATAGGAGACCATTAACCGTCAAATATCAAGGTGAAATGTCACAAAAATGTAGCTTCAAGCAATACCCAAAATGATTCAAAACTAAAGCCGTTGCATTGATGTTATATCAAGGTCATTCAGTGCCAGATTCGGCTAAATCATTTGGGATTGCCACTAATATGCTTACTGCGGGAAATAGCTGTACTAGCAACAGATAATCAGTAAATCGTTGGTTGAAGATAACCACTTAAATCTAAAAGTGCCTTCTTCGCGAAGGAAAGGTATTGAAGTCAAGTTTTGTTATATAAAGGCACAAGCTATGAATTATCCGGTTCGTATCTTGTGCCGTGTTATGAAGCTAGGCAAGTCTGCGTTTTATACCTGGCATACGCCGCCTGAAGAAGTTGATAACGTGGCAGGAGTAATTATTGTGTCGACGGACCGTGGTGCTCTTCAAAGCCATTAGAGAGCAGTCTAAAAAACTGAATGAGGAAGGCTTTAACACCAGCCGATATTTAATCCGAAAGTCGATGAAAAAATTGAAGTTGAAGGTGGAACAAAGACTCGCTTATAAAGTCACTATAGAATGTAAACATGGCAATAAAGTTGCGGATAACTTCATAAAACAGAACTTCAATCCGTTGGCACTCAATGAGGTGGGGTGGCGACATCACCTATTTAAAGATAGCTCAAGACTGGATATATTTGGCAATAGTATTGGATTTATACTCACGCCAAATTGTGAGTTGGCACATAAAAAGCCTATGACGACGGATTTGATAAGTAAGGCTACTTGTTACCAAGGCGGTAAATTTGATACAGCCCAAACAGGATTCGTGTTCCACAGTGACCGGGGCTCCTAATATACCAGACGGCGCTTTGGCAAAATGCTAAGGGGTGTTGGTATACGCGCTTCAATGTGCGGTTTGGGGCTTGCTGGGATGATGCGGTGGGTGTACGTTTATTTGGCAGTTTGAAATATGACTGGATATTGTAAATTGCCCAACCGACTCGCGAAGATATAAGCAATATGTCACGACTTAGTAACAAGTACTCCAATCAGGAACGACTCAATACAGCCAGTACCAGTGTATAAACAATAAACTATGAAATGTCTTTACAAAATTGTCCGATTGGAGTTAACCAAAAAGAACAGAACAGGCATCAAGTATTCAGGGCACTATTTACAAATCATGCAAAAATAATTTGAATTTAAAGTATGTAAGACGTGATTAGGGGTTATTTAAATAACCCCTAAATAGCCTTTAAAAAACACATATGCTGACATTAATAAATTATGCTTTATCTGTATATCAACTCATAGATTTTTATTTCACATTCTGCGAAAGCAATAAACTCTAGATTTACTCATTATTTAAATGGAATGTATCTGTTGGGTCTTCATTAGGCGAGGTAAACTAGGTTCTAAGTTTTTAGATGGAACGTTGTACATAATGAGAAGCACAGTTTTATATATTTTTACAGTACTTATATGGGGTTCTACATGGCTTGCTATCGAATACCAGTTAGGCGTTGTACCGCCAGAGGTATCTTTAGTCTACCGCTTTTCAATTGCTGCATTGCTGATGTGGGCATATTGCCTCATAAAAAAATTACCTATGCAGTTTTGCTTTAAAAATCATCTTTTTTTTATGACGTTAGCTTGTTGCAACTTTGGTTTTAATTACTTAGTTTTGTATTGGGCGCAAGATTACCTAACCTCTGCTATGACCTCCATAGCGTTTTCTACTTTATTAATAATGAACATCATCAATACCCGAATTTTTTTTGGCAAACCTATCGCGCCTCGTATCTTCATCGGAGCAACCTTAGGCCTAGCAGGTATTGTAGGATTGTTTTGGCAAGACGTTAAAACCTTGGATTTTGCCAGTGAAGCAATAATCGGTTTAGGCCTTTCATTAGGTGGAACTTTTGTAGCCTCATTGGGCAATATGACCAGCGTGCGTAACTCAAGAAATAATATTGGTATTATGCAGGGCAATGCATGGGGCATGTTATATGGTAGCTTATTTCTACTGGCTTTTACTTTGAACAGTGGCACTGAATTTAATATAGACACTCGGCTTCCATACATAGTGTCACTCTTGTACCTAAGTATATTTGGCACCGTCATCGCTTTTGCTTGTTATTTTGTATTGTTAAAAGACATTGGACCCGAAAAAGCGAGTTATTCGGTGGTGTTGTTTCCTGTAGTGGCTGTGACACTGAGTATGATTTTTGAGGGGTTTGTATGGCAGACGAGTACCGTGATTGGTTTTGTTTTGGTGCTTACAGGAAACGTAGTAGTACTGACGCCCATTGATAAAATTAAGGCATTAATTATTGGCGTTAAGTCAATAGAGCAGGGTACCGGTTAAGGCATATATAGTGAGGTGCAGCATTATAAATAGCAGACATTAAGAGTCACCTATAACTATAACTTTTTAGCTAAATTATTTAATGCCTGACCTGTAATACGATTCACAGTCCATTCGTCCATAGGCTCTGCGCTTAAAGACCTATAGAAGTCGATTGCGGGTTTGTTCCAATCCAATACCCACCATTCTAGACGCCCGCATTTTAGTTCAAGGGCAAGGGTTGCTAAATAACCTAAGAGTATTTTACCTAACCCTTTACCGCGCATATTAGGTTGCACGTATAAATCCTCTAAATAAATACCGGGTCGACCGAGAAATGTCGAAAAATTGTGAAAGTACAATGCAAATGAAACTGCGACTCCATCATATTCACCAACTACTACTTTGGCGTGGGGTGTATCGCCGAATAGGCTTTCTTTCAGTGTGGCTTCGTCGGCAACGACTTCGTGTAATAGCTTTTCGTAATCGGCCAACTCTCGAATAAATCTAAGAATAAGTGCCGTGTCTTTGACAGTTGCTGAGCGAATAGTAAAATTAGGATCACGGGTTTGGCTATACATTTGATCAACTATCCTTCCATTTTTTTTTATTCCAACAGGCAATACAAAATATTACTAGAGACAAGCACCATGCAGGCCAATCACCAAAAGTTCGGTATGGTGTATAACCCTTTACTTGTTGGATTATATCATTCAGAACAGCCGTCTCAAACTGCGGTAACCTACTTTGAATTTGACCTCGGTGATCAATAAAAGCCGTAATACCGTTGTTCGTTGCACGTAAAACAGGTAAACCAAACTCTTTGGCTCTCACTTGGGCAATTTCTAAGTGCTGTGCTGGTCCATGTGAGCCGCCAAACCAAGCGTCGTTACTGACAGTGATAATAAAGTCGGTGTTATGATATAAGTTGGCGGATATTTGCCTAGGAAAAGCGATTTCGAAACAAATTGCTGGAGCAAAGTGATAACCTTTTGCTTCTAAGTTAACCTGCTGATAATCACCACGGCTAAAAGATGACATAGGTAAATCAAATATAGGTGCTAAACCACGTATCCAGTCTTCAAAAGGAATAAATTCGCCAATTGGTAATAGGTGGTGTTTAGCAAATCGATTGGCGTGAAAGTAATGATAGTGACCGCGAGATGTTTTCCCCTCATCTGTATCATCTTGGTACCTCTGTCCTAAAGCAATTAAGTTGTTGTAGGCTTCTCGTGTTTCAAAATTGTAGTTAACTATACCCGTGATTAAACCCGTGTTTGTTTGTGCGGCGATGTTATCCATTTCACTAAGATAATCTGTGGCCACAGGTTCTAGTTTAGGAATAGCGGCTTCTGGCCATATAATAACGTCATTATCCCAATGATCGGCCGTCATGGTTTTGTATTTGTCCATCGTTGGCTGATCTTGTTCTGGGGTCCAGCGAAGGGCTTGTTCAATATTGCCTTGTACCATAGCGATACGCGCACTTTCGCCCGTCGGTTTAGCCCATTGATATTGATTTAACGCGAATCCTGATACAAATATCACTGTGACAACAATAACACTAGGTAGCCATTTTTTATCAGTTAACCAGACTGCAATCACCGCACAGATTAAAATGATTAGACCAGAAACACCAAACTCTCCAATGACAGGAAACCACCCTGCAAGTGGACTTTGTATTTGACTATAACCTAGAGAGAGCCAAGGGAAACCTGTTAGTAACCAACTTCTTAGCCACTCAACAACTAACCAAATAAAGGGGAAGGCCAAAGGCCAAAGTTTAGGAGTAAAAAATTTAGCAACTAAATAACAACTCAAAGCAGGGAATAAGGCTAAATACGCGCTTAACAGTAACATCAAACTGATGGAGCCAATCAGTGGTATACCACCAAAATCGGCGATACTGACATGCACCCAACTCACACCTGCACCAAACCAACCTAGACCGAAAACAAAACCAAGCTTAAAACTTTGTTTGGGTAAGGAGTGGCTGAGTAAATAAATCAAGCCAGTAATGCTGACGAAAGTAACCAACCAAAACGAAAACGGTGCGTAAGCTAACGTCAGTAACGCACCAAATAAGCATGTTAGTAGCAGCTTCAGATTGAACGACACGTGGTACGCGCTTTGTGTAATGCTCAGAGCTATGCTTCCGTTTCTGGCAAAGTGACTTTTAACTGCAACAAGCGCCTTTTATCTGAATTAGTTACTTTAAACTTGATATTATTGATAGTGACTTTTTCATCACGTTCCGGCATATGCCCAAAAGCTTTTAAAACAATACCTCCTATAGTGTCTGCTTCTTCCTCATCAAATTTGGTTTCAAAGAATTTATTAAAATCCTCCAGAGATGTGAGTGCTTTAACCGAAAAAGTATATTTGTTTAGTGGGCGAATACCTTCGTTTTCGTCCTCTTCCACATCATGTTTATCTTCAATTTCACCAACAATAAGTTCAAGAATATCTTCAATGGTGACTAAGCCTGATACACCACCATATTCATCTACTACTATGGCCATGTGATAGCGTTTCTGCTGAAACTCTTTGAGTAAGACATCTACTCGTTTGCTCTCTGGCACTATGACGGCTGGACGAAGAATATTTTTTAACTCAAATTTTATTTCAGGAGCAAAGGCATATTTAAGGAGATCTTTCGCTAACAATATTCCTTCAATATGGTCTTTGTCTTCGTTAATAACAGGAAAGCGGGAGTGGGCAGAGTCAAGGAGGATAGGCAAAAATTGTTCAACAGTTTGTTCAATGTCAATGGTGCGCATCTGCGCTCTTGGGATCATTATCTCCCTTACCCGCATCTCACTGACCTCCATTACTCCTTCAATCATCGCTCTGGTTTGAGGGTTAATGACCTCTCGCTGTTCGGCATCAGTGATGACTTCAAACAATTCTTCTTTGTTTTTCGGCTCTCCCGTGAAGGACTGGACTATCTTTTCAATCCAGCCTTTATTGGCAGAACCGCTAGTAGATGGGGGGTTATCTTCGCTCATGATCTCGTTATTTAGGTTAGTTTAAGTAAAAAGCTTTATGCATTGAATATTATATGTATGTATCTTTAATGATTATGGTACGGGTCGTCAATGGCTAATTTTTGTAATATAGCAATTTCAATGCTTTCCATTTCCTCAGCTTCTTGTTCTTCAATGTGATCATAGCCTAGCAAATGCAAGGTTCCATGGATCAACATATGTGCCCAATGATGTTTAAGTAATTTGTTTTGTTGCTTTGATTCTTGTTTGACAACTTGTGCGCTGATCACAATATCACCTAAAAAATTAGATATCGACTCGTCCATTTCAATACCTTCTGGCAAAACTAGTTCAGGCATTTCAAAAGGAAAAGACAACACATTGGTTACTGTGTCTTTGCCACGATATTGTTGATTAAGTTGTTGGATTTCCGCGTCATCAACAATACGCACCGTCATTTCTTTATCAGTAAGCTGCTGATAAGACAATAATGTATCTAGCCATAATTGAATCTCTTCTTGTGTAGGCATGTCAGTACAATCACTGGCAAGTTGTAGATCTAAAATAGCGCTCACAGATAATTCACTTAGTGGAATTTTCATCCTTTTTAGCCACGGCTTCTTGCTGTGCTTTTTTTTCTAGTCGCTCTTTTTCTTGTTTGCCTTCATATTCTTCATAAGCCATAACTATTCGTCCTACAACCGGATGACGTACTACATCATTAGCACTAAAGAAGTTAAAAGAAATATCATTCACATCCTTCAATACCTCTATGCTGTGGCGTAAACCTGAACGTACACCACGGGGTAAATCAACTTGAGTAATATCCCCTGTGATTACCGCCTGAGAATTAAAACCAATCCTAGTTAAGAACATTTTCATTTGTTCTACTGTGGTGTTCTGTCCTTCATCTAAAATAATAAAGGCATCATTTAAAGTACGACCACGCATATAGGCCAAAGGCGCCACCTCTATTACACTACGCTCGATTAATTTTTCTACTTTTTCAAAACCTAACATTTCAAATAATGCATCGTATAAAGGGCGAAGATAAGGGTCAACTTTTTGTGATAGGTCGCCCGGTAAAAAGCCTAATTTTTCACCGGCTTCCACAGCAGGGCGAGTCAATAATATACGGCGAACTTCTTGACGCTCTAATGCCTCTACCGCACAAGCAACGGCTAAATAAGTTTTACCTGTACCTGCAGGGCCCACACCAAAACTAATATCGTGATTAATAATGTTAGTCACATACTGTGATTGATTAGGATTACGAGGCTTGATAACTCCTCGCTTTGTTTTAATGTGCACTTCTTTACCGTATTGACCCGCTTCGGCCCGCTCCAAACATTTTGCTTCTTGAATAGCTAAATGTACCTTGTTTGGCTCGATATCTGGAACCTCACCGCGAACTGGCTGCGTTTCCATGTACAGTAACTTGAGAAGTTGCGCTGCACCGCTAGATTGTTGTGATTGCCCCATCACTTTAAATTCGTTATTACGATAAGTGATTTCTACACCCAAGCGGCGCTCAATTTGTTTGATATTATCATCCAGTGGTCCACACAAGCTGGATAAACGTTTGTTGTCTGAAGGCTCTAATACAATTTCACTGCTTACAAGATTACTCAAATGTTTAGTCTCTTTACTGATAGGTTTTGCTGGGATTATTTCTAAACGACGGCAACTTGTCCGACACCTAAGTCGTCAACTTTATTTGGGTTTTTAGCTAAAATAGTATGGGGTGCTAATTCGTTTCGCAAGTCCATCTGGTCTTCGGTTCTTATAACATGACCTCTTAATGAATTAGCAAACACATCTGTTATTTTAACATCAACAAAATGGCCAATCATTTTGGGTGTACCTTCAAAGTTCACCACACGATTGTTTTCTGTACGTCCAGATAACTCCATTGGATTTTTCTTACTTGGACCTTCCACCAAAATACGTTGCTCGCTGTCCACCATACTGCGGGCAATACGCAAAGCCTGCTGAGTGATACGTTGTTGTAACAAACTTAAACGTTGCTTTTTTGTTTCTTCAGTAACATCGTCAGGTAAGTCAGCTGCAGGTGTGCCG
Organism: uncultured Paraglaciecola sp.; assembly: GCF_913058035.1. Classification (GTDB taxonomy): domain Bacteria; phylum Pseudomonadota; class Gammaproteobacteria; order Enterobacterales; family Alteromonadaceae; genus Paraglaciecola. The sequence continues at coordinate 22,381 of NZ_CAJXPA010000005.1, forward strand.
GGACGTGCGCTATAGATAAAACTAAAGCTCAAATCAAAGTCCATAGCTTGAATCAAGTCCATTGTGGCTTCAAAGTCAGCATTGGTTTCGCCAGGAAAACCAATTATAAAGTCAGATGACATGCTTAAATTAGGACGGATTTTTTTAAGTCTTCTAATTTTAGATTTATACTCAATCGCAGTATGTCCGCGTTTCATCAAGTTTAAAATTCGATCAGCACCCGATTGTACCGGTAGGTGCAAATGGTCAACTAGTTCAGGAATTTGTGAGTAAGCGTCAATTATATCGTCAGTAAACTCCACAGGATGTGAAGTAGTATAACGAATTCGGTCTATGCCATTAATAGAAGCAACTAATTCTAATAATTCTGCAAAGGTACAAATACTGCCATCGAAATTTGGTCCTCTGAATGCGTTTACGTTTTGACCTAACATATTAACTTCACGCACACCTTGTTCTGCTAGTTGTGCAATTTCTAATAATACATCATCTACTGGGCGGCTGACTTCTTCACCACGTGTGTAGGGCACAACACAGAAGGTACAGTATTTGGAACAACCTTCCATGATTGATACAAATGCACTTGGGCCATCTGCTTTGGGTTCTGGTAAGCGGTCAAACTTTTCAATTTCTGGAAAACTGATATCAATAACTGATTTACTTCCACCTTTGATCTGATTGATCATTTCTGGCAAACGATGCAGGGTTTGTGGCCCAAAAACAAGATCAACAAACGGTGCACGTTTACGGATAGTATTACCTTCTTGTGATGCTACACAGCCACCGACACCGATGATGAGATCGGGTTTATCTTTTTTAAGGTTTTTCCAGCGACCTAACTGATGAAATACTTTTTCTTGCGCTTTTTCGCGAATTGAGCAGGTATTAAGCAATATGATATCCGCATCTTCAGCTGTGTCTGTAGCTTGATAACCATGTGTCGAGTTCAATAGGTCGGCCATTTTATCCGAGTCATACTCGTTCATTTGGCAGCCCCAGGTTTTAATAAATAGCTTTTTTGTCATAGCGGGATGTACTTACCTCTGAAAATAATTTTTGTGCTGTAACCCAATAGATTTTAAGTCTTAATCGAGTCACAAAAATTGAACACATTATTTTACGGGTTATTTTATCTAATCGCCACTTTTCCCTAAATATAAGTACCCGAAATATAAGTCAAATAAATAATTAGTTGAATGTGCATGATTAATTGGCTTCGCGATGCAGTAAAATTAACTGTACATATTACTTTTCAGATACCCAGAATTCGCTCAGCTTGATATGCTAGTTAAATAAGATAAATTATTAGATATAAAGACCTCACTATGCAAAATTTACAAAATCTCACCATTGGCAACCTTGAAGTGGCTAATAATAAACCTTTCGTACTTTTTGGTGGTATGAATGTGCTGGAATCCCGTGATATGGCAATGCGTATTGCCGAACACTATAAAGAGGTGACACATAAATTAGGTATTCCTTTTGTATTCAAAGCCTCTTTTGATAAGGCAAACCGTTCTTCTGTTAATTCTTATCGTGGTCCCGGGATGGAAGAAGGTCTAAAAATATTTCAAGAAATTAAACACAACTTTGGTGTGCCCTTGATAACAGATGTTCACGAAACACATCAAGCAGCACCCGTAGCAGAAGTAGTGGATGTCATACAATTACCTGCATTTTTAGCTCGCCAAACTGATTTGGTGGTAGCCATGGCTAAAACAAACGCTACTATAAACGTGAAAAAACCACAATTTTTAGCAGCACACGAAATGCGTCATATCATTACTAAGTTTGGTGAAGCGGGAAATAACAAAATTATACTGTGCGAGCGTGGCTCTTGTTATGGTTACAACAATTTAGTGGTAGATATGTTGGCTATGGACGAGATGAAAGCTTACGCACCAGTCATTTTCGATGCGACTCATGCTTTGCAAAAACCTGGCGGGCGAACCGATTCAGCTGATGGTCGGCGTGCTCAGGCGGCACAGCTTGCAAGAAGTGGCATGGCGTTGGGTTTAGCTGGGTTGTTTATTGAAGCTCATCCTAACCCTAATCAAGCTAAATGTGATGGACCATGTGCATTGGCGTTGAATAAATTAGAACCATATTTACAACAAATGAAGGCACTAGATGAATTAGTGAAAGGTTTTGCACCGTTGGATACAAGTGCTGATTAGTGGTTGAATGGAATTGATGGTTGAGTGGTATTAACAGCGGCGTAAGTTTTGCTGTACTAGGCTCTTAATACTTTTTACGGCAGCCTTTGCACAGCGATAACTTACTAATAGGTAATAACAGGCAGATAAACCCTTGGAACAATTTACTCTGCGATAATAACTTTAAATTTGAACTCAGGTAATTTTTTACCAACGTTTTGAACTAATTCGTTCGCTTGTGATTCAAGTGTTTCGATATCAAACTGTTTCACTAAATCTGCTTGAGTGGAGTGCGATTGAACATTTGCTAACATCAAATTAATGTTGTTTTCTATTTCGCTCTCAATATTTATACCAATTGTATTTTCAAATTGAAGTTTAATGCGATTAACCCCAAGCTTTGCTGTTGCACTTTGAGTAAATAATACTGAAGCTAAAATAGCCAATATTGTGTAAGTTGTTTTCATTTTGTTAACCTTTAGTTTAGTAATGTTAAATGTTAAGTTTTTTTTATTTAAAAAAAAGTTGTGAAGGTTTTATTTGTTGTTTTAAAACAATAAATATTTACCACGAGCAGGATTGTATACCCATGCATGAAGCTAATAAAATGACATTTTGTATGCTTGTGCATTAGAAAAACTAATGCTTTAATGGTGTTTGATAAATTATTAGTTGACATCTTATTTATGCATCGCAGATTACCTCCTCTAAATTCCCTTAAAGCCTTTGAAGTGGCAGCTAGACATCTTAGTTTTACGCGTGCAGCCGATGAACTATTTGTTACTCAAGCAGCAGTGAGTCATCAAATAAAAGCGTTAGAAGAGTTTTTATCTATGAAACTTTTTGTACGTAAAAATCGTGCGTTGTTTTTAACCCAGGAAGGGCAAAGTTATTATCTTGACTTGAAAGATATTTTTAATTCGCTCAATGACGCAACAGAACGTTTGGTGGCAAAAGGTGGAAAGGGCGCAATTACTGTTGCGTTACAAACAAGCTTTGCAATTCAGTGGTTAGTTCCTAGGATCAGTAAATTTAGTCAACTAAATCCAGATATTGATCTTCGGATAAAAGCGGTAGATGGTGATGAAGGGTTTTTAACTGATGATGTGGATGTGGCAATTTATTTTGGCAAGGGAAAATGGTCTGGTTTAATAGCGGATAAACTGCATACCGAATATCTTACCCCTATGTGTTCCCCTTTGCTGTTTCAAGGCGACAAACCCCTAATGAAGTTAGACGATCTTGGTCGACATACTCTATTACACGACTCCTCAAGAGAATCTTGGCAAGAATGGATACGCCATTTTAACGTATTAGGCGTGAATGTGAACCACGGTCCTATTTTTAGTCATTCTTTGTTAGTTCAGCAAGTCGCAGCTTTAGGGCAAGGGATCGCTCTAGGATACAGTTTTTTAGCGAGACCAGAAATTGAAGCAGGGCGACTAATATGTCCATTCGAGGAAAAGTTAATCACTAGAAGTGCTTATTATTTAGTTTGCCATCAGTCACAGGCCGATTTAGGAAAAATCTCGGCATTTCGAGAATGGTTATTGGCACAAGTAAAAGAAGAGGAAGATGATCAATACTTTGATTAATACAGCACAAAATCCTATTGCAACGTTTGTTTTCGCTCATGGCGCGGGCGCGGGTCAAAATAGTGAATTTATGCAATTGATGGCGAAAGGCATTGCCGAACATAAAATTAATGTAGTACGTTTTAATTTTGCATACATGCAGCTAGCTGAAGAGTCAGGAAAGAGGCGGCCGCCGGACCGAGCTGATAAATTACTGTCACAGTTTACCGAGTTGCTTAATCAAATTGACAATAGCTTACCTATCTTTATTGGCGGAAAGTCGATGGGTGGAAGAATAGCAAGCATGTTATTAGAAGAGTCGACAGCAGAAGGCTGCGTATGTATGGGGTACCCTTTTCATCCGCCAGGTAAACCTGACAAGTTACGTACTCAACATTTATTAAGTATCAATAAACCACTATTAATACTGCAAGGCGAAAGGGATACCTTTGGCAAGCGTGAGGAGATTGCTAGCTTTAATTTGTCTCAGCAGATTCAAGTTAGTTATTTAGCTGATGGTGATCATAGTTTTAAACCGCGCAAGGCATCTGGCCACAACTTAGAAGTAAATTTACATAAGGCAATTGAGCATAGCGCTGCGTTTATCAGAACGCATCTTTAAGTCATTGTCACTAATATGATCCCAAGAATTGATGTGTATTAGCCTGTTTAATCCAGCATTTACATTCAAACTATCATAATTCTCAAATATCGCTACCTAACTATCTTATTTAGACAGCGAGCGCTTCGAATATTGAATGTCTCCCTCAAACTCATTTAATTACCGTTTTGCTTTTCTTTAAAGCTTAATTTCAATGCAATATTAATGACACAAAACTAACTCATTATGCCCTTGTGCTGTAGGCGTCTTTCGGTCAAAAGACCAGAACTGCGTCTGATTCTATTTATCTAATAATTTGAAAGGGTTTTTATGAGTAAGTTGCCGATATTGATATTCAGCTTAAGTACCATTGGTATGTTAATTTCTCATGCAGTTAAAGCTGAGAGTAGAGAAGGCGGTATTGAAAAGATTACCGTTACAGCGCAGCAACGCGAACAATTTATTTTGGATGTGCCTGTCACTATGGATGTTATCCAAGGAGAGTTTTTAGATCGTACCAACACCACAGAATTAGATGACTTATCCCGTTTTTTACCTAATGTTGTGATCCAAGAGCAAGGTGTGAGCTTGCCATCATTTAACATCAGAGGCATTACCGACGATTCAGCCAGTGTTACTTCGACACCGCGTATTTCTGTTTATCAGGATGGTATTGACGTCAGTAAAAAAACAGTAGCGAGTGTGGGCCTATATGATATTGATCGTATTGAAGTCTTAAAAGGTGCTCAACCAACATTATTCGGCGCAGCTGCTGCAAATGGCGCTATTAGCATTATCTCTGCTCTTCCTTCTGATAAGTTTGAAGCGAGTGTAAGACTGGCTACAAACACTGAGGGGGCAGTGGAATTCCGCGGTATGGTCAACACCCCTATTAACGATATTCTGGCATTTCGTTTAGCGACGATGTACCGAGAACAAGATGGCATTATTGAAAACAAAGGGTGTGGACCTGACTCTTATAATCCTTCTGGCTTTATTACCGATCAAAATGGTGTGTCTCAATCGTGTGCAGGAGGAGATTTAAATGGAGTATCGGTCGAAGCAGTCAGAGCTACTCTAAGAGCTGATTTCGAACATAGCAACGTTGTACTGCGTGCATCTATAGAAAATAATGATCAGCCTGGCATATCTTTCAAAAGTGGCTCGATTGCACCGCTAAACGGAGATACTAGCCCTTTTTCTGCAGCAGAGCTAGGTTTCGGTTCATTGATTGGTATTGATCGAGAACTGCAATCTTATGATGTCGCAGTGACCCATTATCTTAATGACAGTTTAACGTTAACTGTCAATGGTTATGTTAAAAATGTAGATGTGGAAGAGTATTTTGATGCGGATGGTACTGGGTTACGTATCCAAGATGCATTTTTCGAAAACAATGCTGATTTATCCGGATTCGGTGCACGTTTGGTATATACCCCAGATGGACCCTTTGCAGGTTTTATTGGTTTTTCTTCTACAAATGACGAATCGGTCCTTCCCTTTGTGCAGTTGGTTGATCCTGTTTTACGCGGTGCTCTTGACGCAAAGTTAGCTGAACTTGCGGTTCAATTTCCTAATATTTCTTTGACCAATGATGTCCGCACTGACGCAACTATTGAAGAAACCGCTGCAGTGAGGCAGTTGTTAATTGCTTCTTTATTTAATGCAGACGGAACGCCTATAAGTGATCCATCTACTTCGACCACAACGATTAATGGGCCATTCGTTTTTGAAGGTAAATTGGATATCAACTCTTTTGTTGTCGAAGGCACTTATGAATTGACTGACGACTTAGCTATTACAGCTGGCGTGCGCTACATAGATGAAACACGATTTTCGAAAGATACGTTTTTTAATACATTTAGCGCATCTGCTAAAGAGGATTTTACAGCAACGCTACCGCGATTATCTTTGAATTATAACTATTCAAATAATATGTCAATTTACTTCAACTACGCAGAAGGTCGGCGTTCACCTGTGGTAGACGCCAATGCTTTTGGAGAAAATTCTATTGTCGAAGCCGAAACCGTAGACAGTTATGACATTGGTCTGAAGTATTATGCTAAAGACCTGTCATTTACTGCGGCGCTATTTGCTTACACCTATCAAAATTTCCAGCAAAGCTTTACAGATAACCAAACATTAGAAAGTCAAACTGTGACTGTGGGCGATTCGAATATGTTTGGCTTTGAATCTACCATTGATTACGTGTTTGATGATAGTTTGCGGGTAGGGGCAAACTTGGGTTTATTGGATGCCGAGTTTGACAAAAATACAAATGTTGGTTCAAGGTTTGATTATGGTGGTAATACTTTCCGATTGGCACCAGAACTGAGCGCAGCGTTCTTCTTTAATAAGTCGGTCAAAATACAGCATTTCAATGTTGCATTTGATTTAATAAGCTCTTACCAGACTGAGACCTTTTTTGAGAGCAGTAATCGTCCTGATTTAGCGCAAGATGCTTATTGGCTGACAGATGTATCTATCAAGTTGAGTAAAGAGAACAGCCCTTGGAAAGTCGAACTATACGCCGACAACTTGTTGGATGAAGATTATATCATTGATGCAGGAAACACTGGCGGTGGCTTCGGCTTACCGACGTTTGTTGCGGGTATGCCCTTTATCGCAGGTGTTCGTGTGTACGCAGACTTTTAGATAATATCAAAAGCATAGTTATATATGTTAAATATACCGTAAAGTGAGAGAGGATAAAGGTTAATGTCCATTCTCATATTTTAACGAGTAGCCTTTTACCCAGCTCTAACCACACAGCATCAACAATTTTGTTGCTATTGAGTGTCATGTCGCTTGGCAAGAACACTCAATAGCAGGCAAATAACTTATTTGATAACTAACAAGGCCTGGTTTTGTTATGATCATCGCTTATGCAAACACAACAGGGTGTTTGCTAGATATCAATCTATCTTATGAGTCAATTTCTGATGAAAATCCTACTAAGTCTCGCTGCTTGCAGCGCTATGATATCAGTTGTTTTAGGTGCATTCGCGGCTCACGGCCTCAAAAGTAAGTTATCTGAAACACTTTTAAACACCTTTCAAACAGGTGTGCAGTATCAGATGTATCATAGCCTCGCTTTAATATTGTTAGCTATTTTGTATCGCCAAGTGCCCCAATCATTACTTTTTTACAGTGCAGGCTTTATGTTCGCGGGTATTATTTTGTTTAGTGGCAGTTTGTATATGTTGGCCCTGACTCAACTGAAGTGGTTTGGACCGATCACGCCGATTGGTGGGGTGTGTTTTATTGTGGGTTGGGCGCTGTTAATTGCTGCGGCTTTAAAAGGGGCAAATTAATGGCTGGATTATTGTTGTATTGCCGCAGTGGTTTTGAAAATGATGTAGCTAATGAAGTGCAAGAGAAAGCCGCTCTATTGGAGGTTTTTGGTTATACGAAAACTAAAGCCAACAGTGGCTTTGTTTTATTTAATTGTAATGAGGAAGAACATGCTGAGTTATTAGCAAACAAGCTGATATTAAACAACCTAATTTTTGCACGCCAGCAATTTGCTTGTAAACAAGTGATTGAAGATATGGATGTTGCAGACCGTATTACTCCACTTTTAGACGCTTGCGAAGGATTTCCGCTATGTGGTGAGTTACGAGTTGAATATGCCGATACAACAGATGGCAGAGAACTGTCGAAATTTTGTAGAAAGATAAGCGTACCCTTTAGACAAGCTTTACGTAAAAAGAGCAGACTAACGACTAAAGATAATAATAAAAAGCCTGTTTTACATGTGTTTTTCACAAAAACTGATAAGGCTTATATTGGTTATTCATTTACCCATAATAATTCATCCTTAGCGCTAGGTATTTTGCGCTTAAAGTTTCCTCACGATGCGCCAAGTCGCTCTACATTGAAACTGGATGAAGCTTTTCAGACCTTTATACCTAAAGAAGAGCATGACGTGCGTCTGCAGGGTGGCCTCTATGCCGTTGACTTGGGCGCGTGCCCCGGTGGATGGACCTATCAACTTGTGCAGCGAGGCATGTTTGTACAGGCTGTTGATAATGGAGCTATGGATGCAGGGTTAATGGAAACAGGGCAGGTGACCTATTGCCCAGAAGATGGATTTAAATTTCAACCTAAGAAGAAAAATGTTTACTGGTTAGTCTGCGATATGATTGAGCAACCGCAAAAAGTTGCAAAACTGATGGCTAATTGGGTGGCAGATGGTCGTTGCAAAGAGGCTATGTTCAACCTGAAATTACCCATGAAGAAACGTTATGAGTCAGTTCAGGGTGCTTTAGGGATTATTGATGAGGTGATGCAGGCCAATCAAGCAGGTAAGTATTTATTGCAAGCCAAACATTTATATCATAATAGGGAAGAGGTAACTGTTCATTTGCGCTTAAAGTCAGGCGAAAATAAAGTTTAAATGAAGTAGTAAAATATGTGAGACACCTAGAAGTTAATTTGCTAATAGCTTTCTCTGCTTTTTTAGCCTCACATGAATAGCATATCCTTGTACAAGGACTGACCAGTAAAAAGTATTTGAGAAATATTGAGGGCAGATAAAATATAATTAGGCAGTAAATATTCGAATATAAAATTATCCACTACACCTAAAAAATACTGTTTAGGCAATAGTCCGGACTATTGCCTATGAGCATCAGGTTAATATGCCAATGCCCAATAAGACGTGTTCAACCTATTAAAGTAATTAGGTAAATCAGAATCCAGCTTATTCAAAATTCAAAAGCTGGGCACTGACAATTAATTTAAATTAGAAACTTATTGGTCCAGAGGTATATCAAAATCTTCGGACAATTCAAAATCACCTGTGACTTCAGTAATGTTGCCATTAACAAATTTAATTGTGAGTTCCTTGCGAAAATCTTCACCGCGCTGCTTCATACCGCGTTTCATTTGGTACAAGTAATACCAAGTGTCATGGTCAAATGCATCTTCCAGAACAGGTTTGCCTAACACATACGCAACTTGCTCCTTTGTCATGTCAATCCTAAGCTTTTCAACATCTTTTTCGTCCAAAAAGTTACCTTGAGGTATGTCAATTCGGAAAATCCAATCAGCGCAAGCTGACAACATGATGGTGGCGGCTAATATAACCAGTAAATTCTTAAACTTCATTATTACTCAATATCTCAGCATATAAAAAACAAAAACGGCTAGATAAGAGACTAACTCTCACCTAGAGGGCGGAGCATCCTAACCCAGCCGTATAAGCGCAATCAATGCTTAATTGTTATGAATTGCTGATTTGTAACAATTCTTTGGCGTTTTCTATGGCTGTTTGGGTAATAGTGTCTCCAGCTAGTAGACGTGCTAACTCTTCAATTCGTTCACTTTCTTGTAAACAAATCATATGTGTTTCTGTGGTTTTTTTATCACTAAACTTTGTGACAAACATTTGATTGTGCGCTCTGGCTGCTACTTGGGGTAGGTGAGTGACACAAATGACTTGTACATTATCGCCTAATTCTCGTAACAATTGACCTACTACCGAAGCTGTTGAACCACTGATACCGCTGTCAACTTCATCAAATATCATGGTGGCAACATCATTGTTGCTTGAACTAATGACTTGGATAGCTAAACCAATCCGGGACAATTCACCACCTGATACAACCTTCTCAAGGTTATCTAAAGCTTGCCCTAAGTTAGTCGATACTAAAAACTTCACAGAATCTAACCCGAGTTTGTTAGGTGTGCCCTCTATGTGATGCTCAACATTAATCTTAAATACTGCATCGGCCATATTCATTTGGTGTATATGCTTTTCTACTTGTTTAGCAAAAGACTTGGCTGCTTTTTGTCTTGATAAACTAAGTTTTTGCGCAGCCTGATGATACTGTTTATCATGCTCGCGAAGTTGCTCTTTCAATTCTTCTAACAATGAATCGTCTTTGACTAATTCACTAAACTCAGTGGCGAGTTGTTGATGAAAATTATATAACGTCTCGGGTTGAACATTATGCTTTCTGGATAAATCTAAAGCTTGCGAATAACGAACTTCAACGTTCTGCATGCGCATGGGGTCTATTTCAAGTTGTTCAGTGTAAGCTCTGAGTTCGTTAGAGGCTTCGTCTATTTGAATGCAAGCTTCAGCTAGCATAGTTACAATAGGAGCCAGACTTGGGTCATGCTCTTGCAACTCGGTTAAGCGGTCAATACTACTTTGAACGGCAGACAAAGCATTGAAGTCTTCTGCTTCATAAAGTTGGTGAAAACTAATTTGGCTCTGTTCTAGTAATGTTTGACTGTGGCTGAGTTTTTTATGTTCAAGTTCTAAAGAGATAAATTCACCTTCTGCCAAAGCATAATCGTCTAGTTCTTGGATTTGATAAGATAACAGTCTGCCACGGTCTTCACGCTGCTGCTGACCTTCCAATAAATTTTGATAGTGTTGACGTTGTGTTTTTAATACCTGATAAGAATCTGCAACCTTATTCAGCAATGTGTCGTGTTCAGCATATTGGTCGAGGAGGTTACGTTGATTGTCACCTTTTAATATTTGCTGATGGGCATGTTGCCCATGAATGCTTAATAAAAATTGACCTAAGATTTTCAGTTGCTGTAAAGGTACAGGTATTCCATTAACAAAAGCTTTTGAGCGTCCCTCTGAAGATATTACGCGTCTTATGAGCACTTCATCATGATCTAACAATTCATGTTCTTCAAGCCACCTTTGTGCTGCGGGTAGTTGCCTCACATTAAAACCTGCACTTACTTCGGCTTTGTCTGCACCTGTGCGAACCATCCCACTGTCAGCTCTGTCACCTAAACACAACCCTAATGCATCAACTGATATCGACTTACCCGCACCTGTTTCACCGGTAATGGCTGTCATGCCTTGTCTAAAATCAACATCTAGTGTTTTAACAACAGCAAAATTACGAATAGATAGGTGGGTAAGCATTTTCGGTCCTCGGTAATACATACAGTAAAGCATGTTTATATATACAGTGCTGTGAATATAAACATGCTTTTGGTCAGTGTCTACATATCTGTAAATTTTTATTGCAGTATTATTTTCATAATTATATTTAATCTATATATATCAAAAGGATAGGTTGATACAGTAATAAAATTAAAATTATATAAATTGGAGGGTACTTTTAGCTACTGCTCAATCTTAAATCTAAATAAATAACTGTACAGTAGTTAAATAACAAAAAACCAATTTTTATTGTTAAAAAGAACTGAATAAGATTGAAACAGTCCTAAGAAACGTGAAATTAAGAGGTACTTTAAATTCATTAACACTAGTCGATGATACTTTGCTATTGGATTATTTTTGGTACTAAACTACCCAATAGCCAGCCCAATCTTTGTAAGGCTTAGGTTGAGAAAAAGAGCGTTGTTAGAGTGGCAGATAGCTATTCTTCGAAAAAATAAAGTTACTCATTTTATTAAGCGTCACGAATCAACAGTGATCAAAAACAACACTGAAATACTGTTTTGAAAATGTTGACGTAGACGTTGTCACAAAACAGTAAAAGGGCTCGGTTCTGACTTGAAAACTCGGAAGCCGACTCAGCAGTTGTCAATTAATTCAATTTGGTTTGGCGCCGAAGTTCCTTTGGGTAAATTCAAGATTGTTGCACTGACCCTAATGGAATCTGATGTTATAATTCGAGCAATAAGAACATATTACCTAGTACCTAGTACCTAGTACCGCTTCGTGCAAAGAACTTATTATTAAAGTTGGTTCGGATCCACAATTAAGCTTTAATCTTGCGATAACAGCTAAAAGCATTGCTGAAATATCTTAATTTACGAGATGATTATTGAATTTTACATGTTCAACCGTTCGCTCGAGCTCGTTAGTAAAACAGCAATATTAAGCACTGAATTTTATCAGCTGTTTATCAGTATTGGTACTCAAACCCCCCGTGAAACATAATGGATGCTCTACATTAAAATTTAGCCAGCTTTTCTAACTGAACAGCATTGAATTTTATATAGTATTGCGAGATCAATTTGGCCGTTGGATTTTCTTCATAGTTTAGTTACTAAGACAAATGTCACTAGTGATTGCTCAGGGGGACAGTCGCGTTGTTCCAACAAGTATTACTATCGCTTGCTCGAAGGAGACAGTAGGTTCGTATGATCAGTTTCCCAATGAGTAATCCATGCTGGTATATCACTAGCCAACATTGGTCGGGCAATGCCATAACCTTGAGCCAACTGACAACCCAATCCCAATAGTGCTGTTCCATGAGCAATGGTTTCTACACCCTCAGCTATCACATCACGTCGGAATGCTTTGGCGAGACCTATTACGCCTTCAACAATCGCGCAATCGTCAATATCGTCTAGCATGTCGCGCACAAAGCTCTGATCGATTTTAATCAATTGTGCTGGCAAACGTCTCAGATGAGTAAGTGATGAATACCCAGTTCCAAAATCATCTAAAGCAAAGCGTAAGCCTAGCTTATGGCATGCGTTCATCGTTGAAGACACTTTGCTGATGTCATGTAACGCGCTGGTTTCCAGTATCTCAAATTCTAAATAGTCTGGGCTAACCTCAGGATAAGCTGCCAATAGATCCGCTATGCGAGTTGCGAAATTACTTTGTTGTATTTGGTAACCACTGATATTGACACTGATAAGTAGATTAATGTCCATTTGTTGCCATTGACTTATTTGACTCAATGCACTGGTTATGACCCATTCACCTAGTTCTAGACTCAGGTCTTGACCTTCAATTACCGGTAAGAACTCTAAAGGTAGCAATAAACCAAGCACCGGATGTTGCCAGCGAATTAAAGCTTCTACGCCTATTACTGCACCAGTTTGCATGTTTACTTTTGGTTGGTAATGCAGCACAAATTCCCGCAATTTCATGGCTGAACGAATATCACCTATACTTTCTGACTGAGTTTTGCTCGCATTCTCTTGTTTGGTATCAAATAGGCGATAACGGTTTTTACCTTCTTGTTTAGCAATATACATAGCTTGGTCTGCATGGCGCATCAGTTGGTCTGCATCTGAGCCGTCTTGTGGATAAAGGGTAACACCAATACTTGCTGAAATATTCATAGCCTTACCATTCAAACTAACCGGGGCAGCCGCGGCTTTTAATAGACGATCTAGTACTGGCTTACTCTCCTCATAGCTTTCTAAATCTATCATTACAGCAATAAATTCATCACCGCCAATACGTGCTAACGTATCTCCTTCACGAAGCGCTTCTTTCATACGTTGAGACACAGTAATGAGTAATTCATCTCCCTCTTTATGGCCATGGTTGTCATTGACTTCTTTGAAGCCATCTAAATCCATAAACACCACTGCTAATGACAGATTTCGACGTCGACATTGTGCCATAGCTTGGCTTAAACGTTCTGCCAATAATACACGGTTGGGCAGATTGGTCAGAACGTCATAGTAAGCAATATGTTCTAGTTGCCCCTGGTACGCCTTCATTGTTGTAATATCAGTGCATAATGAAACGTAATGCTGCACAAAACCGGCAGCATTTTTTACAGCACTAATGGTGAGCATTATGGGGAAAACCTCACCATTTTTTCGGCGATTCCATAGTTCGCCACGCCAGCGGCCTCGTGTTAGTAGTGTATGCCACATTTCGTTATAGAATTCTGGCGAGTGACGACCTGATTGCAGAATTTTTGGGTTTTTTCCTAACACTTCATCAGAGGTGTAACCCGTGATGCGGCTAAATGTGCTGTTAACTTCAGTAATCTTAGCCGTGGCATCGGTAATCATGATGCCCTCATTGGCGTGGCTAAATACACTGGCCGCGCGCTGTAGTTTGCGCAGAAGAAGTTCCTTCTCTTTATTGGCGATGACTAATTCATGTGCCCGCTTGTCTTTCTCCTTGTTTTGAAAGGCAAGTTCATTGTTCGCAATAATTAACTCATCTGCTCGCTTATCTTTTTCTTCGTTTTGAAAAGCAAGTAATTTGTTCGCAACAATTAATTCATCTGCCCGTTTAGATTGCTCTTCTTTAGCAATGTCTAATTCATCTACTCGCTTAGCTTTCTCTTCTATAGCAATGTCTAGTTCATCTAACAGCTCAGCTTTCTCTTCTCTGACAATAACTAATTCATCTGCTCGTCTAGCTTTCTCTTCTCTGACAACGACTAATTCATCTACTCGCTTAGCTGTCTCTTCTATAGCAATGTCTAGTTCATCTAACAGCTCAGCTTTTTCTTTTTTGGCAATGTCTAGTTCATCTGCTCGCTTAGCTTTCTCTTCTATAGCAATGTCTAGTTCATCTAACAGCTCAGCTTTCTCTTCTCTGACAATAACTAATTCATTTGCTCGTCTAGCTTTCTCTTCTTTGGCAATGACTAGTTCATCTGCTCGCTTAGCTTTCTCTTTTTTGGCAATGACTAATTCATCTACTCGCTTATCTTTTTCTTCGTTTTGAAAAGCAATCTCTTCGTTAGCAATGTCCAGTTCATCAGCTCGAAAAGTGATGTCTTCGATAGCCAGTAAGATAATACTTTCTCTGTCTTCAGCTTGTGCCATTTGTCGAGCGTTCAACAGCAGGGTTCGACAACCAGTAAGAGCAAAATTGTGCTCAATCACAAAATCGTAAAAACTAGCCTTCTGCGGTAAAACAGTTTCTAGTAGTTTTCGCAATAAAGGGATTTCGAACTGTTGATTTCCTAGATCATAAATAAGTTGCCCAATGGTATTTTCAGGTTTAACCATAAAAAGCTTATAAAAAGCAGAGCTCACATTGACTACCCTTAAATCCTGATCCAACATTATTAAGGGTTCGCGCACCATGTTAATAACAATATTGACGTAATCAAACATATCCTGATTACTTTTTGAATCGAACATCACTATCTCTCCCTAGGTTAAGTCATGTCAAACATTGCTTAATGGTTAAAGAAGTGGCCTCGACTTTAATTAACCATAATTTAATGACTTTACAAATTTGATATCTCATTATGGCTGATTTTTAGCAAACTTCTCAAATTATAGAAACTTAACTTAGCATTATTATGCTAAGAGTATCAGCGTGTTATAAACAGCAATCTTTAATTTTTTTCATTTACCAATCTACTAGTTTTTGTTTAATAATTAGAAACTACTTTTATTTAAACACAATTATCTATAGCGGTGTTCAATTTACACTGTTAAAAACTTGCTTTGAGCGCGTACTTTGTATTTATACTTTTAGAAAAGCTAATTTTCCTTCCTTCTGCAATTAACTCGGTTGAGTCAGATATCATTTTATTATGAAAGGTCACAAATAGCCATTTATAGACCTTCAACCTCAATTATCTTCACTTAGATTGTTTAGCTTATGTGCTCGTTGTATACAAATATTGAGCGATATACATTCGACAATTGCCGCTTTTCTGTCGATGTAAAAAGTGACTTTACTCATAACGAATACTCAGGGCTCGCCATTAAGCGCAGCCTGTATTTTTTTCGAAGAATAAATAACACATAAAAAAGTTCCACCCCTAGAGGTTTGTTATGTGTTGTGATGTTTTAAGGTATGTACTCAATTTTTTTGGGTTTAGATTGGGTAAAAAAAGCATGATGTGTGTGCAAATTGATGACAGTGAGAAACATCGTTTTAACGTTGTTTCTCAGACACTCAAATCCATAGATAGCTGGTTAAATGAACTGCGTAAAAACGACAAGGGTAAGATTGCTGTTGCGATCGAATTGTTTAAAGGCCCTGATGTATATGCGTTGCATAAATACAGTTTCGTCAGCATCTTTCTTATCCATGTGTTAACACTGGCGCGTTATAGTCAGGCAATGTTTCCAGGTGGTGCCAAAGACGACCTATCTGATGTTGATTTGGCCTTAGATATGATATTTAACTACTCGAACAAAGTGAAAGCTTTACGTCCGAGTAGTCACCACAACTAAACAGTGGCGCCTTCAGTTTAGCAGCGCCATTCGGCAGTCGATATAAGGGTTACAAAGCTAATCGCCTCATAGATGCACTCAAGCAGTATTATGCGCAACAATGTGCAAAGGAAAGTCTCACCAGTCAGCGGCATAAAAGATATGTTGAATGACACAGGGCGTGAAGCAAACGGTGGGGTAATTAGTTTTCTACCGTTAATGCCCGCATCTTTGAACTGCAAAGTCTCAGCATAACTGCATTAAAAAATACACCTATATTGTATAAAATAACAGTTTCGGGGTGGTGGTTGTCAATCGTAAATGATGCCATAAAAGAGGACGGTGAAGTACGATCGTCATAAACCAGAGCAGATCCTTCGTTGTCAAATTATTGAAAAATATGACTCCCAGTCTCTGACCTGCATAGGTCAACAAGATAAAAATTTACCTAAGTATGTACGGTCAGAATTTAAAGCGTAGCTCAAGTCCGGTCCTTTGAAATATGGTGTTTTACAAATACGCTGTGTAGGTCGTCACCAAGCACCTGGTTGTATTCAGTTTTAAAAGCCGATGGTTTTAGTTGCAGGCGGCCATCCCGAGCTGCAGTGGGCGGCGAATAACAGAAAGCGCCGCCTTGTTGGTTGATGATGTGTCTAATAAACATCCATTGGTGACTCAAAAAATACTCAGCCACCTGATTACAAATAATGACGAAGTCATCGAATTAATGCCCTGAAAAGAAGATTGTCGTTTCAAGTAAGTCTGTTTGAATAAAAGGTGTTCATCAACATAATCAAAAGCAATATTCAAAATTAGTTTGCACAACACCGACAACAGGGGACACGTATTTTAAGTTTTGAATTTCGTAAAACAGTTGATTAATAGATGCCAGTTCGTCGACAGTCCGAGCACTACTGATATAAAAGGGATGTCGATATATAAAATACTAAGAAAAATATAACTTCATTTTATTAAAGATAACGTTTTATTTTACCTATACCTAATAAAATGTAGACATCTCAAGAGCCTCAAAATATGTACTTTCACCTAATGTCATGGACGTGTTGTTAAGTATGTCATATGTTTAAGAGTCTTTTTTATTGTGCTGAACTTTGATATGTTATCCCAAAAATAGAATTATAAATAAATAATGGTAAAGCAGTTCAATAAAATTACTCAAGCGTATTTCCCATACAGGCAGTTATTAATTCGCCAAAATGGTGAAATTAAATATCTCCCTATCACAACTTCTATTCAACTTGTTTTGGCTTTATTTCTGTTAACTATTTTTTCTTGGTTTAGTTATTCAACCATCAAATATTTTTCTTTGAATGAAAAGGTCTCACAGGCTAAAGACAATTTAAAACAATCTCAAACTGATTTAAATATGTTATCAGCAGAATACCAGACAAAAAACATACAATTAAATCAACAATTATCTCAACTGCAACAACAGCAAGTAATGTTGCAAGACTTGTTAGATTCACTGCCAGAAAAAATTGCACCTACCGATACATCAGATGCATCGAAGCCTATCAGTCATTCAAATGCTCATATGCAAACTAATCATGATTCCGTTTTAAAAAGTTTAATTCAGGTAGAGAATCGACTGAATTCACTTGAAGCAGCGCAAAATAATAGCTTTGAAAACATGTCATCAAGGATCAGAAAAAGAAAACAGCAACTGGTTAAAGTATTCAATTTAACGGGCATTAGTATAGATATGATTCACCATCAATCCACTCAACCCGTCTACGCCCAAGGGGGACCATTATTTGAACTTAGTAAAAATACAACAGATAAGTATCATCAACTTACTAATGAACTAATTGATTTAAGGCAGTTGGAGAATTCGCTAAAGAATGTGCCAGTAAAACTACCTGTAAAAGATTATTATATTTCGAGTGGATATGGTTATCGAAAAGACCCAATTTTTAATAAAAAAGCCATGCATAAAGGGATTGATCTGGCTGGATGGCACAAAACTGAGATTTATGCACCGGCCAATGGAAAAGTTAAACGAGCAGGTAAAAATGGCAGTTATGGTAATTATATAGAAATAGATCATCTAAATGGTTTTACCACACGCTATGGTCATTTATACAAGATAAAAGTTAAAGAAGGCGAATATGTTAGTGAGAATGTTGTTATCGGCCTTATGGGCAATACAGGGCGCAGCACCAGTACTCATTTGCATTATGAAGTTCTTTTTGATGCTAAGACAATCAATCCACTAAAACTTACAAAGGCGCTCAAACATGTTCTCTAAAAATAAAGACGCACAAAGCCCTGCAGTCATAAACAAAAATAGCACTCCCTCTATTATTGGAGGAGATGTGGTGATTCAAGGTAATGTTACCAGTCAAGGTTTGGTGCAATTAGATGGTAAATTTGAAGGTGAAATTCGTATTCACAGCCTTACAGTTGGAGAACAAGGCTGGGTTGATGGTCTAATTTACGCACAAGAAGTTGTCATTAAGGGTAAGGTTACTGGTGCTATTAATGCGATTGAAGTGACGTTAGAAAAGACAGCTGATGTCAGTGGTGACATTACGCATCATTCCATTAGTATTTCAAGCGGAGCAAAAGTAAATGGAAGTATTACACAAATAAATGAAGAGCAGAAAGTAGCTGATCTGAACAGTAAAAAAGTATCTGTAAAATCCGGATAGCATCTCAAACCAGTTAAAAACTGGTTTGCACATCAACCTGAGGTGCTTGTCTTAAATTATGAATAACGTAGATACAGTTGATTAGTAAAAGAAAAATATCCGACTTTCACTCCATTATGAACATTAAGTGGACGTCAATTTAGAAAACATAAGGCACCATGTCATCTGATTTTATGAAAAATGACGTTCTACTTTACCACCACTAAGGGAAGTGATTTTATGGCATAAGACCGAATTTATTATTGGCGATGCATCTTTTAGCAGCTTTGACAAAATGGTGAGATACTTTTCGAATTTCTTTCTGGTCAGTTTCAAACATTAGTTTTTAGTGTTAAACATTAATACTCTCGAACATTTTTCAACGTCTGGGCGCAAAGTGATTTTCAAATTTCAGCATTTACAGAAATTGACTGCCCGAAGTCTAGGGCAGATTAGCCAGTTGAACTGAACTAAATCAGTATGATACTTCCCCCGCCAATCCCGCATTTTGTCCATAAATTAACTATTCGGCAAGCTCAACGTAAGATCCTGTCTTGTTGCTCTAACAGTGACTGGGTAATCTGAAGAATTTGGCTCCATATTAAGCCAATCTTTTTATTCAACTCCAATACTTATGTTTTTGTCATCCATTTTAGTTCTCTGCTAATCACATCATTATGGTTAATTGTATTTTTGACCCGTTATTAAAGTAACCTATTTGTAAATACTGCCGATATTGGGATACAAATTAATATCTTAACGCTCATCTTCCAGCGTTTCAAAAATGTAAATATTCTAATTGAACTGAATTGTTCATGAATACTCGCCATTATTTTAGCATTTAGCACTGTTTTGTTCACTGAATAACGCTTAAGGTCTGCTTTGGATCTTGGAGGGGGCCTTTGGAAGTTAGTTCTTGTGACGCTGATATGTAGAAACTCAATGAATGCTCAAATGTAAATTTTTCAGTCAGTGACTGCAATATGTAGTTTCTATCGTTTCCAAAAATTAAACTTTTAACTACTACCACCATGTTTCTTAAAAAATACATAAATTGATTAATATAATTTACTACCCCAACCAAGTTTTGTACGTAACACATTGAAATAATTATAGTCTTTGGGGTGAATCAGAGACAACTTCGCTGGGTTTTTACTTATAACAATTTCGTCACCTGGTAACACTGTTAGTACAATATGACTATCACAACTGACTTGCATATTATCGGTATTCTCAGGCGATACTTTTAACTTTACTATGCTGTTGGCATCTACCACTATGGGGCGGCTGCTTAATGTGTGAGGAAACATCGGTACCAAGGTTAAAGCATCTAAGTTAGGCGTAAGGATCGGACCTCCACCGGATAACGAATAAGCCGTAGAGCCTGTTGGGGTAGCCACGATTAACCCATCTGAGCGCTGGCTAAATACAAAGTTATCATCGAGGTACACCTCAAATTCCATCATATGTGCTACTTTACCGTGATGAATAACCACTTCGTTTACCGCAGAGTCTTTGCTTTGTACTTTACCATCTCGATAGACTTCCACTTCTAGCAAGAAACGTTGTTCTATTTGGCATTCGCCATCAAAAATACTGTCAAGTTGTGGTTCAAAATTTTCAGGAGCAATGTCGGTCAGAAAACCTAAGTTACCTCGGTTAACACCGACGACAGCTACATTAAACTCTGCCAGGATCCTAGCCGCACCAAGCATATTACCATCACCACCCACAACTATAGCTAAGTCAGCTTGTTTACCAATATCTGTTATATCTGTAGGTTCAAAACCATTAGTATCTAATTTATGTGCGGTTTGTTTTTCGACTAGCACCCGACAACCGCGTTTAGTCAAATAAACTATTAACGCCTTGAGACTTAAATTTGCACCTTGATGCGCTTGTTTGCCAATTAAACCTACGGTTTTAAACTTCATTGAAAACAACATAAATTACTATTTGTTAGAGTATAACCATGGGAGAGATTGAAAGTCATATTTTTCGTTTGGATTATTTGATTGACTACAGGAAATGATCCTCCCTATAGTGTGACTTTAAATTTGTGTACCAATAAAAGAAGAGCGTTAATTAATGGGGCCATTAATGTTAGACGTGTCAGGCTTTGAACTGACACATGAAGAGATAGATATCCTCGACCATCCCTTAGTTGGGGGACTTATCTTATTCAGCCGTAACTACCACGACCAACAACAACTTTCTGACTTGGTTCGGCACATAAGAAGTGTTACGCGTAACGACATTATTATTGCTACAGACCATGAAGGGGGAAGGGTGCAGCGCTTTCGTCAAGGATTTAGTGAAATTCCTGCAATGGGTAGTATCATCCTTCAAACAAATGAAAATATTATAGAATCAGGCTATTTATGCGAGCAATTTGGCTGGTTAATGGCTGCAGAATTACTCGCGTTCGATATTGATATTAGTTTTGCTCCTGTGCTCGACATACAGGGTGTATCTGAAGTGATTGGTGATCGTGGTTTTCATCAAGACCCTGAAATAATTGTTCAATTAGCCAGCGAATTTATTAAAGGGATGCACCGAGCTGGTATGTCTGCCACCGGTAAACATTTCCCAGGCCACGGAAACGTTCGTGAGGATTCTCATATAGCAACACCGGTTGATCACCGTAGTAAAGAAGACATATTTGCCCTTGACATGTCAATTTTCACATCAATTCACCAACAAGGTTTACTTGACGCGGTGATGCCTGCACATGTTATTTATCCTGATGTAGACAACTTACCTGCGGGTTTTTCAAAAATCTGGATCAATCAGATTTTACGCCAAGAATTGGACTTTAATGGGGTCATATTTTCTGATGATTTGTCTATGCAAGGTGCGGTACAAATAGGCAATATTGTAGAGCGTGCCGAGCAGGCTATAAAAGCAGGTTGCGACATGGTGTTAGTGTGCAATGATCCCAAAGGGGCAGTAAAGGTGATTGATGGTTTACCCTTAGGTTTGAGCTTACATAAAAAGAGTTTAGATAGAATTAAACGCCTCATGAAAAATCCTAGTTTAGATTTTTCTAACCTGAAAAAAAATACTGACCATCAAGTTGCTTGTAAAGTATTGGACCAATTTTATGCAAACTAACAATAAACTAATCTTACTTTCGGCTATTAGTTCCATTGTTATGTATTTTGGGCTAATAGCTGTTGGTCAGCCCCACTTGATTGCTTCTACAGCCTCTATCACGCTGTTAACTGCCATGTTGTGGGTAACTGAAGCGCTGCCTATTCCTGTTACGTCGCTTATTCCATTTTTTGGCTTTCCTATGGCGGGGGTGTTGACTCATAAAGAGTCTGCATCAGCGCTGGGCAGTCACGTTATTTTATTATTGATGGGTGCTTTTATGCTCTCAAAGGCATTGGAAAAATCTAATGTACATAGCCGATTGGCTTTTTACCTAGTAAATCTAACTGGCGGTAAAAGTGCTAAACGGTTGGTATTTGGTTTTATGCTGACCGCTGCCATTCTCAGTATGTGGATTTCCAATTCAGCCACAACCTTAATGCTTTTACCTATTACGCTTGCAGTTTTACAGCATGTAAAAGATCCTAAGCTGACTATTGCTATGTTGCTGGGTATTGCTTATGCAGCCAGCTTAGGTGGGGTTGGTACCCCAGTCGGCACACCCCCAAATATTATTTTTATGAGTGTTTATCTTGAAACACAAGGTAAAGAAATCAGTTTTATAGAATGGATGAAAACAGGTGTACCTATAGTTGTTATAGGTATTCCGATTATTGCGTGGTGGTTAACCCGTAATCTGGAGAGCAGTCAAGAATATATTTTACCCAGATCCGGCGCTTGGCAACCAGCTGAAAAGCGGGTGCTAATAACATTTGTTATGGTTGCTTTAGCATGGATGTTTAGACCCTATTGGACAGTATGGCTAAATATGCCAAGTATCGGCGACAGCAGCATTGCTTTGGCCGGGGTGGTGCTAATGTTTATTATTCCTAATGGAAATAAAGTTGAAACAATAAAGACCCCTGTTAAAAATAGTAAATTTGGTGAAGTAACCAATAAACTCAAGTCAGATAAATTACTTGACTGGGATACCGCTGTGTCCATTCCATGGGGCATGTTGTTGTTATTTGCAGGTGGTATATGTATAGCAAAAGCGTTTTCTGCCTCCGGACTAAGTACTTTGATGGGAGACGGTTTAACGGGATTATCTGACCTACCAGTGCCCTTGTTAATTTTGTGTATATGTTTGTTTGTGACTTTTTTAACTGAAATCACCTCAAATACGGCCACTGCAACATTGTTGATGCCAATACTCGCCGCAGCTGGTGTTGCAGCTGGTATTGATCCTGCTTTAATGATGATGCCAGCAGCTATCAGTGCTAGTTGTGCATTTATGTTACCTGTTGCTACTGCTCCTAATGCCATAGTTTATGGCATGGATAAATTCAGCATTAAGACCATGGCCAGAGAAGGTTTAATGCTCAATATAATCTTAGCATTTATAATAACTGCAGTGAGCTACGTGACTTTATCTTAAGTTAGTACGTCTTCTAATAAGCTATGTTTTAACTTGGTAACGATTGATATCTGTGACCAATTTGTTGTCAGTTAATAAAGTAATCACATAGTTCCTTTTGCATCATTTTTGCGCACTAGATAACTAGTTTAGTGCAAATCAAAATTAGATCTTGATCACTCTCCGTGTAAATAGTGGCCGTACAAGGCTGGCATCAATTCTGCTATGTAGATTTGGTACAGCACTTTCTCCTGTATTCCCATTTATAGAAAATTTTGCTAAGGGGTGTTATGGAAGTTGAACTGTTGTTGTTTGTAGGCACGCTATGTATAGCGGGTGCAATTGCGGGTATTACAGCTGGATTGTTTGGAAATGGTGGTGGATTTGTTGTGGTTCCAGCTTTATTAGCGGTTTTTCCATTTTTTACTGAATCGTCGGGGGAACTCATTAAAGTCGCTATTGGTACTTCTTTGGCATCAATTGTTGTCTCAAGTGCCCGTTCTGTGCAAGCACATAAAAAAATGAATACCGTTGACTTTGCAATTTTGAAAGACTGGTCAGTCTGGTTGGTTATTGGGGTGTTAATTGGTTTATATATAGCCTCGAAAACAAGTCCAGAGAGTTTAATACTTGTGTTTGCTACAGGTGTTTTATTTTATTCAATATATTTTTTATTTCCAGGAATTTTTAGTGGTTCTTCAAACACCTTAACTATGCCGCAAGGCGCATTTAAAGCAGGGTTAGCTTCTTTTTTAGGTGGGTTTTCGGCTTTGCTTGGGATAGGCGGTGGAACGATTACAGTCATGACAATGGTGATTTGTAATCGCAGTGTTCACCAAGCAGTCGCCACGGCTGCAGGTGTTGGCTTTATTATTGGTTTACCTGGAGCAATTGGATTTTTGCTGATGGGGCACAACGTCATCAATCTTCCATACGGTACAGTTGGGTATATCAATATACCTGCGCTTGTTGCCATCAGTGCGGGTTCAATATTGACAGCACCTATAGGTGCTAAATGGGCGCATAGTTTGGACGAGGTCAGTCTAAAGCGAATGTTTGGACTTTACTTGGTGGTGGTGTCCATTTCTATGTATTACAAAGCATTTTAAATCTAATTAGAGACAACGAAAGGATAATGACATGACAGACAATTTAAGTAGACGATTATTTTTACGCGGGACTATAGCAACCGTTTCTGCAGTAGCAGCAGGTGGGTTGGTTTCTTTGTCGGGTAACGCGCTTGCGGGACATCATACTGCTCCGGTTATTAACTATGGACCAACTGCGGGTATTGCTAAACTTAACGCCAATGAAAATCCTTATGGCCCAAGCCCAAGTGCAATGAAAGCTATCATGCAAGCTAGCGCTAAGGGCGCATATTATGCTGCAGAGCCCTACAAAGTATTGGTTGATATGATAGCCGAGAAAAATGGCTTGAATAGTAGCCAAATTTCATTGAGTGCTGGCTCCAGCGGTGTGTTGTCTTATGCTGCTAACGCTGCTGCTACAAAAGGCCTAATACTAGGACCTGATTTGTTTTGGGATACCACGGCTAAGGCTCCACAGAAAACTGGCGGACCAAAAATCAAACGTATAGCCAAAACTGCTGATTTAAGTATTGATTTAGATGCCATGTATGCTGCTATTGATAGTGATGTCGCTATGGTACACGTTACTAATCCAAATAATCCTACTGGGTGTTTATTGGATGCTGGAAAGTTAAGGGATTTTTGTATAAAGGCTTCTAAGAAAACATTAGTGTTGGTGGATGAAGCTTATAATGAAGTCACCGATATGCCTGAGACCAACTCAATGGTTTCTTTGGTCAGAGAAGGGCATAACGTAATAATCGCTAAAACTTTTTCTAAGATATATGGCCTAGCAGGTATGCGTGTGGGTTATATGATGGCGTCTGAAGAAAATACCGCTAATATTAACCGCTTTAGTTTGGGCGGGTATGCCATGAACCAAGCTGGATTAGCTGCGGCTATTGCCAGTTATAACGATGAAGCCTTTTTGAAGATGTCCAAATCAAAAATTGTTGAGGGACGCGAAATGGTGTTGGATGCACTTAAGGCAAATGGGTTAAAGGCACTGCCTTCTTCGACTAATTTTATATTTGTCGATTTGGCACAAGGCAATGCTGAAATATTTCGACAAAAAATGGCTGAACAAAATGTGTTAATTCGAGGCATTTATCACGATTATGATCATTGGTCTCGAGTGAGTATGGGTCTCATCCCTGATGTGCAAAAATATGTCAATGCATTGCCAAGAGCATTGGAACAGACATTAGCATTATCTTGAATACACCCTTAAATATTATCTTGCACATTATCTTGCACATAACTATTCAAAATAATAACTGACCTCTCCAGTCGCCCAAGGAATGGGCTTTTTTTACTAAATTCAAAACAGTTTTACTGACCACTTGCATAGCAAGGCTTGACGTTTTCTTTGTGTTGTTTTGCAATAGAACTGTGCGTGTAAGCTCTGGATTTATAACAGATATAGCCTTTAATTGTTTCGCCTTCTCTAAATGAAAGACAGCTGAGGATGGTAAAAGCATCAACCCAAACCCGTCGGTAACGTAGCGTAAATTTGTCATCAACAAACCAAAGTTGGGTTTGCCCCAGATCCTCACTCCGGTTTGAGTTTCGTAACGATTCAACATTTGTACTATGGGATCATTTTGTTGCGGTAGAATAATTTCAAATTCTGTTAACTGCTTTAATTCAATTTTATCTTTTTTGACAAGCTCTTGATACATGTTAGATTTTTTTTCAGTACCAACGACAAGATAAATATTTTCTTTAATTAGCGGTGTGCTGAAAAAGTTTTTATCCAAATGAGTATTTTCATAGGTGATGGCTAAGTCGATTTGCCCGCTGCTCAGCCATTGATTTATAAAATCAGTTGTTCCACATTGCAATGTCAGTTCTATATTGGGGTAATTTTTCTGAATGGCCTGAGTTAATGGAATAGCTAATACATTACAAGCGGCCTGAGTTATACCGAGAGATATGTGACCTGATGGATTTGCTTCATTATCAACAATTTCACTCTTAGCGATGCTCATCTGACTTACAATAGATTTAGCTCTAAGATAGAATTTTTTACCACTTATAGTTAACCTCACCCCTCTGAAGTCTCGCTCGAACAATTGCACTGATAATTCGTGTTCCAAGTTAGAGATTTGCTGACTTACAGCCGGTTGCGCTATATCCAGTGCTTTCGCCGCCGCAGTAATACTGCCTTTTTCCGCCGTTTTTAAAAAGTATCTAAGCTGCTTACTATTCATTCGGTGTTCATACCTGTTAATTGAGTCTTGCAACATAGCTGTGCAATCGAGCCTGTAATGCACATTTAGTCGTTATTTTATGAATGTTTACCTAGTTTTAACTACACGTTTTATAGCTCGATACTTTTTGGATACAATTACCATGCCACTGAATTCTTTCAATGTCAGTAATATAGAGGACTTTAATGGGCATAAGAAAAACAAGGGGGGAAGACATGAAATTTGCATGTCTGATTGGCATTTGTGTTGCTAAATATAATTGATAAGCCGGTTTTATTAATGTTTTGCTACCTAAAAAGGTGCAGTGCACGAACTCACCCCACTTTTCAAAAATAGTGTTTAACGTTTATTAAAGTGTTAGGCACTTCGTTTCCAGAAACACACATATCAGACATAATAAGAGGTTAAACATGCTCAAACTTCATAAACTTAGTCAATCTATCAGGCGAACATTGCCTGCAATTGCAGCGACTTCAGGACTAATATTTGTATCACAGAGCATTCTTGCACAAGACACAGACCAGACAGACAAACCTAATTTAGAAAAAATTGTTGTAACTGGTTCCAGAGGAGCGCCTAGATCTCTTGCTGATTCACCTGTACCGGTGGATGTTTTTACTGAGAGTGACTTAGTATCTGTTCCTTTTTCAGATACTAACGACATTTTAAAAACGTTGGTGCCTTCTTATTCTTTGACACGTCAACCTATTTCCGATGGTGCTTCATTTATTCGTCCTGCGTCTTTGCGCGGTATGCCGACTGATAAAACATTAGTGTTAGTTAATTCAAAACGCCGACACCGTTCAGCTCTGGTGCAGATTGGAGGTTCTGGCACACAAGGACCTGATGTAGCTACTATTCCTGCTTCAGCACTTAAGGCAGTAGAAGTGCTTCGCGATGGTGCCGCCGCTCAATATGGCTCAGATGCGATTGCTGGAGTCATCAATTTTGTATTGAAGGATAATGACGAAGGCGGTTCATTCTCCCTTAACACTGGGCAGTTTTATGAGGGGGATGGTGAACAAATTACCATGACCGGTAATATGGGTTTTGCTTTAGGTGATAAAGGTTTCTTTAGCCTTTCAGGTGAATATTCTGATACTAAATCTACGTCGCGTTCAGTGCAATACTGTACTGGCAACGCTTGCTTAGATCCCAATAACGATAATTATTTAGGGGGTGGCCGTTTCGATAATACACTTTCTGGATATTCTGATGAAACGTATGTTGCTGGTCTAAGCACTGCCAACTTAGGTGGAGAGAGTGTCGTCCAACCTTGGGGCCAACCTAATAACTCTGCGGTGCGTCTTTTCTTTAACTCTGGTTATGAAATCAGCGACAGCATGAAGTTTTACGCATTTGGTAATTATTCTGAAAGTGAAGGAGATGGTAGTTTTTATTATCGTTATCCTGGCAATGGCACGATTGAAAATTTACGAACCGAAGATGGGGGACTCTATAGTCCTTTAGAAAAATTCCCAGGTGGTTTTACACCGCGATTTTTTGGTGACATCACCGATATGTCAATTTTGAGTGGTCTGGAAGGTGAATTTTCTAATGGAATGACTTATGATTTCAGCGGTCGTTTTGGTTCAAATGAAATTCAATATACACTCAAGAATACTATTAATCCTTCAATGGGTCCTGATTCGCCTACTTCATTTCGCCCAGGTGATTTGATTAACGAGGAATTACAGTTCTCTGCAGATTTTGTCCAAATTATTGATATGGGTATGGAAAACGAAGTGCTGTTTGCCTTTGGTCTAACCTACATGGAAGAAAGCTATGAGTTAGTAGGTAACGATGTGGATTCCTATGCGGCAGGACCTTATTCTTTAGGTGACCCTTGGGGTTTCTGTGACAATGATGTTGCAACTGCAGCCGGCTTAGCAGTAATTGCAAACGGCTCAACCTTGGATTGTGCTGATAGCAGTGATGCGGTTTACACAGCGGTTGGAGTCGGTTCAAACGGTTTCCCAGGGTACTCGCCTGAATACTCAGGTAAATACGAACGTGACATGGCTGGTATCTATATAGACGTGAGTACTGATGTTTCTGATGCATTGTTTGTTCAAGGTGCATTACGTTATGAAGATTATTCTGATTTTGGTTCCGAGTTAGTAGGAAAAGTTGCGTTTAAATACAGCTTAACTGACGATTTTAATTTGCGTGGTTCTATGGGTACGGGTTTCCGTGCACCCACCCCTGGTCAACAAGGGACAACAAATGTTTCGACTCGACTGCCCAACGGATTCCCAGTTGCCACGGGTTTATTCCCTGCTATCAGTCCTGTAGGCCAAGCATTAGGTGCAGAAGCTTTAAGACCAGAAACATCGGTTAACTACTCCATCGGTTTTACGGGTAATGTTGATGATTTGAATATTACTTTAGATTTCTATAGCATTGCTCTAGAAGACCGTTTTTATGCTGTTTCAACCTTAGCTGTGTCAACTGATACGACATCAGGTGAAGCTTATAATAACTTTTTAGCTCTTGATGCTGCCGGCGTTGATGGGGCAAATACTATTGGTGGTGTAAACTATTTTCAAAATGCATTTGATACAACCACTTCAGGTTTTGATTTTGTAGCCACTTATACAATGGGTGATACTTTGCTGACCGGTTCAGTTAACTATAATTCAACAGAAATCGATACAAACATTGATGTAGTGTCTGAATATTTGAATGGCGAAGATCAATTTGATTTAGAAAATGCCCTTCCAGAATGGCGCGGTGTGCTTTCAGCAAAACATGATTTCGATATGTTGACTTTACTGGTGAGGGCAAATGTATATGGTGCTTATGAAAACGCCACTAATTCAGCCGGTACTAACATCCAAGAGTACGATGCTAGTGTATTATTTGATGTGGAAGTGAACTATCAAGTCAGTGATAGTTTGAGTGTTTCTGCTGGTGCCCGAAACATATTAGACACTTACCCAGACGAAGATGAAGGCGACATGTGTTGTGGCGCTATTTACTGGTCTGCTAACATTGTTGATTGGCAAGGTGGTTACTACTATGCGCGGTTGAACTACTCATTTTAATTGGGTAAAGATTGTGTGTTAAAACAAAAAACCGTCTTTAAGACGGTTTTCTTAATGCTCTACCATTAAGGCGAAGTGGTTATGGTAACAACTGTAGCCTAATTATGATTGATACCCTTAAGGTCGACCTCGAGCTGCTATAAATATACATTTATTTCTTCAGTTTATAGTTCGTTTTTGTTAATTTCGGTGTCTTCTTCTGGCCATCGATAACGATTAAGGCGCACAATCATACCAAATAGTGGATGGTCAAAATAATGCACTTGTTTACTGATAACGCGTCTGAGCTGATTAAAATTAACGCTTTGTAAAAAATTCGGTTCTTGAGAGCCCGGTTCCTGAAGGTTGGGTTGAAAAGCCATTGATTGTGGTAGTTCGTTCACAATTATTACACTTTGGTCAGGCAAACTAGATGGCAAACCTTTTACTTGCTGAACTTTATCTGGGTCAAATATTGGCTGTCTAAAATCCAAAGTGCTATCGATGTGCAAATAGGGTATGCGATTTATATTACGAAGATATACAGTTATCCCCCCGTCTAACTGCCAGAGTTCTTTGAGCATGACTGAGTCAGCAATTTTGCCCTGCTGGTTAGTATTCATGTCTTGCTCAAGGTTAACTGGTGTATCATCTGCTAAAGCAGTGGCAATCCTTGTCAATAAGTCATCTGTAACCGCTTCTCGTTCTTCGCCACTAACACGTGTTAATATTACTTGTTGCTGTTCTGGTGTTAAACCTGCCAGTTCCTGCTTGGGTATGTAAAAGTCGTCTGTTGGTTGATTCAATTTATCAAACAAACTATCCGTGTCATCAACAGCAGCTAAACCGTTAGCATCAAATTTCTGAGCAAAATTTTCACCTGCAAATAGCCTGAATGTTTGGCCTTTAGCTCGACTAAACTTGACTTCTTGGCGCCAGTTTAGATGTAATATTGGGGTGATATCTCGCTGCCTTTTAATTTTTTCATAAAGGTCGCGCATATACATCGTCGAAGTAGGCAACAAAAATGCGCTGCGTCTTTTTTGCCACTCAACACCATTGATGATGTCTGGAACGCGCTTGATTGTATATGCTGATTGAGCAATCGGTGTATCTTCTTTCAAAGCGTTCATTGACGCAAAAGATGGGTCAATCTGTTCTGCGTAAGCACAAAGAAATTCGCTAGGTATCTGCCATTCAATAAATTCAACTTTAATGGGTTGTCGAACTAAATCAAATTCAGCAGGTATATCACTATTTGTTTGTAACGCTAAGTCAGTACTATTATTTTGGGATGAGTCAAATAGGCTAATATTTTCGACATCAGAACTGGCATCGGTTGACTGTATTGGAGACCCTTCGTCAGTGGGCTGAACAAAGATATTTGTTGTAGTAACTTCATATTGAACAGTGTTTTCAGTTACTTCATCAGGGTTAATAGATAAATTAAGACCTGATTGTTGATTTGGTTGTTCTAGTTGTTTGTCTGTCTGCGTTACGGATGACTTTTCTGTTTCGGGCGCTGGTAAGGGAAAACTAAAGTCTTGTTCATATTGAGTTTTTACTGCTAATCGATTTGAATTTCGGCAATAAGGTAAACCCGCCCGTAGATAGCTTAAATTGGGATTCAAATAGGGTGTAATTAAATCTATAACGTCATTTGCAGGTTGCTCAAGTCGAGACTGTTTGAATTTTTCAGATATATCAGCGGCATCTATATTACGTTCAAAAATAATCACTTCAACATCAAACCACCATTCCTGCTCAGCTGCATGAACAGCCTGAGTTAAAGCGCTGGTACTGAGTAAAAAAGCAATTGCCCAGCTTACAGAAAAAGCACCCAAAACTATTTTTTTTATAGGATGCACGGTTATTTTATCTGTCATTAAGCAACTCGTAATTGTTGGCTAAACTCGGTTAGTATTCTATTGAACAGCTCAAGTCTATCTTTGGCTGATTCAGTAGGCACGTTAAATTTAAGTTTTTGTGGGCCATCTAGTTTGTAAATTTTCGGTTGTGATTGTATCAACTTAATAATAAAACTCGGGTCAATTTGGGTTTTCTGTGAGAACTCAACAAATCCACCTTTATTCGTGCCTTCTATTTTGGAGATACCAATTTGTTTGGCTTTTATTTTAAGCATGGCCATATCTAATAGATTTTTAGCACTTTGTGGCAACAAACCAAATCTGTCTATCAGTTCTATTTGTAGCTCATTGACAGCTCTTTCATCTTTGCAGCCAGCAAGTTTTTTGTATAAGGACAAACGTGTATTCACATCAGGAATGTAGTCATCAGGAAACAATGCGGGTAGACGTAAGTCAATATCAGTTTGTTCAGCAAGTGCGGATTCTAAAGAGGGTTCTTTTCCTTCTTTGAGTGCTTCAACCGCTTGGTCCAACATGTCCATATATAAAGTGAAGCCGATACTTGAAATTTGGCCTGATTGACCATCACCTAATAATTCACCTGCACCACGAATTTCTAGATCGTGTGTTGCCAGCGCAAAACCAGCTCCTAACTCTTCTAAGGATGAAATCGCATCTAGACGTTTTGCTGCATCTTTGCTTAAACGTCTTGGATGAGGTGTTAATAAATAAGCATAAGCTTGGTGATGAGAACGCCCAACGCGGCCACGTAATTGGTGAAGTTGCGCTAGACCAAGATGGTCAGCTCTGTCCATCACTATTGTATTGGCTGAGGGTACGTCAATACCAGTTTCAATAATCGTAGTACACAATAATACATTAAAACGTTGATGATTAAAGTCTGACATGACCTTCTCTAAATCACGTTCGCGCATCTGACCGTGGCCAATAGCGATACGTGCTTCTGGCACTATTTCAGCAATTTCTTCAGCAGTACGTTCAATGGTGTCTACTTCGTTATGTAAAAAGTAGACTTGTCCACCACGCAAGATTTCTCGCATGATGGCTTCACGTATTAATCCTTTATTACGTTGTTGCACAAAGGTCTTGATTGGTAAACGTTTAGCTGGAGGTGTGGCGATGATAGACAAGTCGCGCATACCACTTAAGGCCATGTTTAATGTTCTTGGTATCGGTGTTGCAGTTAAGGTTAAGATATCAACGTCTGAACGAAGCGCTTTAAATTTCTCTTTCTGGCGAACACCAAATCGGTGTTCCTCATCGATGATGACTAGACCTAAATCTTTAAATTTAAGGCGGTCTTGCAGTAAAGTATGAGTGCCAACCACTATATCCACTTTACCTTCACCGATAGCTATAACGGTTCCTTTCGCATCTTTGGCACTGACAAAACGCGACAACACTTCAATTCTAAAAGGACAGTTGACAAAACGTTCTTTAAAATTTTCAAAATGTTGACTAGCAAGCAATGTTGTAGGAACTAATATGGCAACTTGTTTACCCTGGTTAGCAGCGATGAAGGCCGCACGCATTGCAACCTCGGTTTTACCAAAACCTACATCACCACAGACTAATCTGTCCATCGCATTGCCTGACCCCATATCTTGGATAACAGCGTTGATGGCTTTTTGCTGGTCAATGGTTTCTTCAAACGGGAAACTATCACTAAAGGCTTGGTATTCATCCCAAGCAATTTTAAAAGCATGTCCAGGCTTGGCTGCTCGTCTGGCGTAAACATCTAATAACTGGGCAGCTATATCTCGCACTTTTTCAGCTGCTTTTTTCTTGGCTTTTGTCCAAGTGTCGGTACCTAAATGATGCAGAGGCGCATGGTCAATATCACCACCACTATAACGACTGATCAAATGAAGAGACGCTACAGGCACGTATAATTTGGCTTGTTTGGCATACTCTATGGTTAAATATTCTGTTGTAATCCCGCCTGCGTCTAATGTTTGCAAGCCTAAATAACGACCCACGCCATGGTCAAAATGAACCACTGGCTGGCCTACTTGTAATTCTGCCAAATTACGAATGATGGCATTTTCGTCAGTGCCTTGGCGTTTATCACGCTTGCGACGATGGCTGATTTTATGCCCAAGTAACTCAGTTTCAGTAATAAAAGCGATAGCACATTTAGGCTCATTCAGTAAAAAACTAAATTCGGCCGCTCCCACTGAAATACCAATCGTCTCAGCACTTTTCATAAAGTCATTAAAATGTTCAAAAACCTTGGGCTTAATTTCAGCTTTTGACAGTATTTCTAACAGCCCTTCTCGGCGTCCAGCAGACTCAGCGCTAAACAACACTTTAACTTTTCGTTGTTGCCACTCTTCTACTTGTTGTTTGAGTGATGCCCAAGGTAATTTATTTTGTGGTTTAAGCGCGACGTCACCCACTGATGCAGTGGCAAAGTTATAACTCCCGCTTTTAGCATCTAGAACTTCGTTTTGTATCTGAACTCTTGGCCACTCTTTTAGAGCTCCAAAAAGTTCTTCATAACGCATATAAATATCGGCTGGATGGAGTAAAGGCCTTGCAAGGTTATAGCGTAATTGTTCGTACCGGTGAGTAACATCTTTCCAATAATTTTCATGGGCTACTTGTAAATCACCGTGCATTAATATGGTTGTATCTTGGTTAAGATAATCAAATAAAGTTGCGGTCTTGTCGAAAAATAAAGGCAAATAATATTCGATACCACCTGGCATCAGACCTTTGCCTACTTGGTAATAAATAGACTCTTTAGAGTTATTTGCAGCAAACTTGCCGAGATATTGTTGCCTAAACAATAAACTGGCATCCTTATCCGTAGGGAATTCTCTTGCAGGTAAAAGTTTAATTTCATCAACTTTGTCACCAGATCGCTGAGTTTCTGGATTGAAGTGCCTGATGGTGTCTATTTCATCATCGAATAAATCAATTCGATAGGGGTGTTGGCTACCCATTGGAAATAAATCAATAATACTGCCACGAATAGAAAACTCACTATGTCCCATCACTTGATTGACATGCAAATATCCAGCACGCTCCAACCCTGAGCGAAAGTCATCAATATTTATCTTTTGATTGATTTTTAATATTAATAAATATTTACTAATATAATCTACGGGTGCCATACGCATCATTAAGGTATTGATGGGTACAATAAATACTCTTCGCTCGTTTTGGGTAAGTTGATACAGTGTTTCTAGGCGCTGGGAAACGATATCTTGATGAGGAGAAAAATTGTCATACGGTAACGTCTCCCAATCTGGAAAAAGTTGCACATCAACGGCTCGACCCTGTAAAAAATAATCGAGTTCTTTTTCGAGCTTAATAGCACTCGGCGTATCTGCGGTAACTAATAATATCGGGCCGGTGGCTAGTTTTGCTGCATTAGCTAATATTAATGCCGTGCTGCTGCCTTGGAGATTACCCCAATGACGAACATCATTTTTTGATTTAAGAGTATTGTGCGGTAAAGGTGGCGAAAAAATACTGTGAGTCATTAATTAATTTCGTTCTCGTTCTTTTTTAAGTTTTTTCTTGGCTCTTGCGTTTGCGTAAATTTGCTGCCTGCAAGTGTAAACTGGCTTTGACTAATAAGTCTTGGTCTTCTTCACGGATGCGAGTAAAAATGATAGACACATGGTACTTATCCTCCACAGGCTTACAAGCAATAACTTCAGCAAAACAAAAAATGGCTGTGGCTTCTTCTTTGATAAATAACTTGAGTTCGATCGTATCGCCTACTGATAACTGGTTTTCACTGTCAAGTATTATGCCACCGCCACCAAATTGAACTGAATGATAGGTATGCTCTTGTGCTGAATGTTGTTGAAGAATTAAAGACATCATCAAATCAATTTTTCTAGATTGATGATTAAGAAACTCAGCTAATTCAATAGCATGTTCACCTAAGCCGCGAAGCGGTCTTAGTGCCTTGGTATCGATACTTGATAGTTCACTTGCTATTTGGAATTCATAAGGCATATGTTGGTGTAAATCATCAGTTTCAGGTAACTCAAAATCATCTGCCACTAAACGCATATTGACTAAAATATTGTGTTTAATCATAAAAAACTCATCAAATTGTTGATGTTTTTCTTCTAGCGTCATGTCTTGCATTTTTAAACCCAACTTAGCTTTACTTGTGAGATTTACTCGGAGCACGTATTATTCAACATCATTCACCACTATACCAACAGTTAAAGCTAAATATTTTAACTGATTTGTTGTTATAAGAGTTTCCTTGTTAATGTTTTACCCACTCTCAGCTTTTATTGGTTTACGTTACGCTAAAGCATCGAAAGGCAGTCATTTCATTGCTTTTATCAATTTCTTCTCAGTTGCAGGTATCGCCCTCGGATTGATGGCATTGATCACAGTGCTGTCTGTAATGAATGGTTTTGAGGGCGAACTTAAGTTACGTAATTTAGGGATCACACCGCATATATTGGTACAAAATAAACCTGATGCAGATATCAGCGCTGATATGTTTAATCGCATTGAAGGTGTCGTAACCAGTGTCCAACAGATAGACTCAGAAGGTATAGTACAGTCTTCAGAGGGACTTAAAGGTGTTATATTTCAGGGTATTCAACCCGATATCATGCAACGCTCCTCTATTATTGCCAAAAATATGTTGGTTGGTCAGTTTACTGACTTGGTCAAAGGTGAATATGGGATCGTCATCGGCCGCGCTCTTTCTATCAAGTTAAATTTACGCATTGGCGAACAAGCTCGACTAATTGCCTCAGAAAATAGTTATTTTGGTCCCTTTGGGCGAATTTATAGCCAGAGAGTGTTTCGTGTTGTCGGTATTTTTAACATGGGCTCTGCTTTGGACGACAAAGCAATATTGATGCATATTGATGATCTCGCTAGATTGTTAAGAAGCAAAACACCAAGTTTAGCCCAAACTCGTCTATTCTTAAAAGATGCTTTCGATTATAAAAGCGTGGTTCAAGCATTAGATAAAGAAGGTTACAGCTCTACAAACTGGCGAGATCAACAAGGTGTGTTATTTGATGCGGTGAAGATGGAAAAAAATATGATGTCGCTGATGTTACTACTTATTATTTCGGTGGCAGCGTTTAATATAGTATCGGCTTTAGTCATGGTGGTTACTGAGAAACAAGGTGATATCGCTATACTTCTAACACAAGGTATGACAAGAAGTAATATAATGGGTATATTTTTGTTTAATGGTGTATACAACGGCATAAAAGGGACGGCAATCGGTGTTGTTGCCGGTGTATTGTTCGTGTCTCAAATCAATAATTTGGTCAAGTTATTTAATTTACCAATATTTCTTAGCCCAGATGGGCAGGGTGTTCCTACCGATTTACAATGGCAACAAGTTGTTTTTCTCATTGGCACATCACTTATTTTGTGTTTTCTGGCCAGTCTTTATCCTGCGTATCGTGCCGTAAAAGTTAATCCGGCAGATGCTTTAAAATATGAATAAGTTGAGCTTCGGTATACAATAGAAGACATAAAGTTTTACTTTGCGGTACCCGCGCTACAAATTTCTAAGGTTTATTTAATGGAAAAAACGTTTATCACTGCACAACAGCTACTTGAAGATTCATTTCGTGTAGCAGCTCAAGTTTATGAAAGTGGCTTTCGTCCACATTTTATAATTGGTATATGGCGTGGTGGCGCGCCTATTGGCATTGCAGTGCAAGAGTATTTTGATTTCAAAAAAGTACAAACTGATCATATAGCGGTTCGAACCTCGTCTTATTATGGAATTGATCAACAATCAAAAACTATTAAAGTGCATGGTTTACATTATTTGATTGAAAACGCTAATGCACAAGACAGCCTGCTGATTGTGGATGACGTATTTGATACAGGGCGCAGTGTTGAAGCCTTAATCAAACAAATTAAACATTTATCTCGCGCAAATATGCCAAAAGACGTGCGTATAGCTTGTCCTTATTACAAACCAAAAAATAACAAAACTGATATCGAGCCTGATTATTTTGTTCATGAAAGTGACGAGTGGTTGGTGTTTCCCCATGAAATATCAGGATTAACACCAGATGAAATAATTAAAGGCAAAACAGATTTAAAAAATGTTATGCATTTGTTACAACAAGATTGATCCTATCAAACGTAGAATAATTTACAGATTGGGGTAGGTGGCTACCCATTCTTAATGTATGAGGAAAATAGATGGACCAGCAACAAGTCAGAGAGTACCTTTCAAACAAACCTTTTACGGTAGAAACTTTTCCTTTTGGAGATGATATTTCAGTGTTTAAAGTTAAACATAAAATGTTCGCAACTTTAGCCGTGGACAAAACGGGTAAGGGAGAAAAATTATCTATTGATGAAGAAGATAGTTCTTGGCGGGTAAACCTCAAGTGTGATCCACAAGAAGCCATCGCATTGCGCAACAAATTTCCTTCTGTTATCCCTGGATATCATATGAGCAAAGTGCACTGGAACACCATCAAGCTAGATGGTTCGGTCCCAAACAGCGAAATACAGCGAATGATGGATAATTCTTTTAACTTAGTGGTTAATAATATGATTATGGAAGACCAACAAGCGATCCTAGATAGACTTTAACGGTCAATAACCAAAAGTGCTAGCAAGGTTAAAAGCGATTGAGCTGGCCTCAATTTGAAGGTGTTTTAACATTCATGGTTTATGAAAGTTTTTTGAATTGTTAACTAACGATGATGACTTTAGTTAAGTCATTTTTTTATAACATCGTGTGATGAGCATTACAGCGGGTTCAAATAGGCTGTTTTGGGTCTTGTTATGGGTTTTGGATGGCGAGATGTGTAAAGATCAGTGGCTATTTGATAAGTTTTCTCGGCAACTAATGATTAAATTTTTTGACGACAACCGTTACTTTGTAATCCTGTCACTGCAAATTAGAAGAACATTAAACGCCGCAAAATCCGAATAAATTCGTAGATTTTACATCATTAGTTTTTATCAAAAATTTCTCTATTTTGATACAGACCTGAGATTAAGAGACAAGTTAATTTAGAAAATATAAAATCAAACTCGTTATTATTGTTAGGTGTTTGAATATTTTGTTAATGTGTGAGTTTTTACTGAAGTAAGAATATCTTTTAGAAAACTCTAGTAAAATTCAGCTTGAAAATTCGAAAAATCACTTAACAACATTCAAACCATACCTTGGAAAATTTTCATTACTTATTAATGATGAGGCTATCCTTTACTCTGATTATTCTTAATAAAATAAGAATGTTAATCTTAAGAAAAGCTTTTATTTAACTGCCAAGTTTTTGTGTGTACTTCCACAAATTTAATAACAAGATTAAGGAATAAAATGAAGTTTAATCTCATCACCTCAACCATCACTGCTGGTTTTCTCATTGTAGGTGTAGCTGCAAATTTGAGTGCAGAAACAAATGATAAACAAGTACAGGCAATAGACTTAGTTGAAATGTTTGAAAAGCTAGGTGGTAAACACCCAGGCTTTAGAAAAGCTCATGCTAAAGGAATGTGTGCAGCTGGAACATTTGTTCCAGCATCGAACAAACACTTTACAGATTCTGCTTTGTTATCAAGCGGTGAATTACCAGTATCTATACGCTTTTCAGTTGGGGGTGCTAGCCCGAGCAGTGATGAGAAAGCACCAGGTACTCGTGGTATGGGCATACAAATTAAGCTGCCTGACGGTTCTTTGCACACGTTCACAGGCAACAATTTCCCGGTATTTGCTGGCAAAGATCCTGAAACCTTTTTAGGCTTTCTATCTACATTCCTTCCTGATGAAAATGGAAACGCAGATCCAGCCAAAACCATGGATTTTGTCCAGCAAAACCCCAGCGTATTAGCTAATGTGATGTGGAATCAAACAGCTAAAACTCCTGCTTCTTACGCCAATACCGCATTTTTTGGTATTCACACATTTTACTTTGAACAGCCTAATGGTCAAAAAACTAAATTTCGATGGAGTATTCAGCCAAGTTTAGGTGTAAAGACGTTGGAAAAAGAAGATGCGATTAAAATGCCAACTGAATTTTTAGCTGATACTTTTAGTCAACAACTTAAAGAAGAAACAGTTAGTTTTACAATTATGGCAAGCTTAGGTGAGGCACAAGACAGCGATATTGACCCATCACAGCAGTGGCCCAGTGAACGCCCACAGGTTTCGCTTGGCGAAGTGATCATCACAACCAGTGGTGGTGATGCATGTAAAAATACTAACTTTGATCCTAATATGATGTCCGCAGGTTTCACACCAAGCGCAGACCCAGTGTTGAGAATGCGTTCACCTGCTTATGCTATTTCTTTTGGCAAAAGATTGAGTAATCAATAAATAGTTAACTCACTATTTATTCTAACGGATACAAGCGTTTACCAGAAGGTAGACGTTTTGCTGCAAACAACTAATCAACTTGAGATTGTTGAACTATCGCTAGGTATGTCTAACAATCCAATATATTTAACTAATCAGACATCAATTTTAAACTCTATTTTAAACTCTATTTATACAATAACTAATTCAGCTTAAATTCCCAGCATGCTCAACTGCATATAAAAATGTCTGCTTCAAAAGATAAACATTACTCTGATTATCAAGCTACATTTAACAATGTGTCTGATTATTAAAGGCCGTTGAGCAATCATTATTATATCTATTTTTATATAGAATCAGGAAGACTCCCCCAGTTTGTTATAACAAAAATTGATGTTTAAAACTGATACTCTGCGAACACAAAACTGAATGTATAATCATTACTGTTGCTATTATCTTGGTGAATTGAAATATTTGATTTAGAACCTTACCTATTAATGTCATTGTAAGGATAAGTGAACCTGGGCCATAAAGCATAAATATTTTCTTTATCGATATTTTTAAAGTTATTATATTCAAAGTGGATCCTTCATGCACTTTACTAGGACAATACCGACGCCGTGCTTAATGGTTTGTGCGTTAAATAAATGGATTCATATTGCACTAATATCAACGCCATATTTATAACCATCACTCGATGCGATAGTTGTGCACTCATAAGATTGATTATTCATACCCTGTTAATTAACCCAATCTAAATCAGTACCAAAGTAAATAAAACCAATGCCTTAGCCTAAAGAAAAATAAGGGGCAATGTTTGGTTATTGATATAGTGCAGACGTCGACAAAAAATAATGATGTGGCTATTTTTAAAATAATCAAAAATGATTAACCTTATAAATTGGGTCGAGGTTAATTCGCAGTAAGCATAAGCTTGTAAGCAAAAAATAGGCGGCTAAGAAGCCGCCTAAAGTGTCTCAACCTTAGTTAAATCTTTTTCTAAAAATCACGACGAACAACTATAATAAGATAAGCCACCCACTTCGAAGAACTCGGGTGGTTTTAGTCTGTAATATTTATCTTCCATATCTTTTGATTGCTCGGCGTATGGTTGTGTCATTACTTCTTGTAACTCTCGCACCAAGGTGTAGTCCCCTTCGGCCGCTTGCTGATAAGCAGGTACAACAAACCATTCTCTCAAAATATATTTTGGATTGACTTGTTTCATCCGCTCAGAAACTTGCGCATGAGAAAGTGGTGAAGTAAGTTCATCACTGCCTATGAGCGACTTCCATTTTGTCAGCCACTGTGACCAGCGTTGATTAATGTCTTCTAGATCTGCCATGGCGTGTTTTGTGTTTTTGTAAAAGCTCTTTTTGAGTGGGACTATGTCATCAGGTACATTTGAAAGTTCACGAAAGAAGATGGTGTAATCTACTGGCGTTTGCGTCATCAGTTTTTCAAGCTCAATAAACAGCTGTTCATTAAAAGTGCTGAGTCCAAGTTTGGCAGCCCACATTTTATGCATTTGAGTTTGCATCACTTTTGAAAAATCAGTTTGGATCTCATCGAGTTGTAGCATGTGATTTTTATGTGACGTCATCAGAGGAAGCATTGCCTTACAAAACATTTGAAAGTTGCGTTGTGCTGCCATGGGTTGGTTCAAAAACGAGAAATGGTGACCTCCACCTATCCAAGACTGAAAGTGCGGATTAAATTCATCGCAAAAACCAAAGGGTCCATAATCAAGTGTGAAACCACCGACAGCACAGTTATCACTGTTAAAATTGCCTTGGCAGAAACCAACGCGTATCCAGTTAGCCATAAGTGAAGTCAGGCGGTTGCGAAATTCGTAAGCCAACGATAGTATTTTTTCAGGAGTGCTTAGTTGCTTATCAATGACATGTTCGTACTCACGATCAATGACGTGCAGCACAATTTTTTCAAGCTCTTCCATCGCTTTAGGATGTTCATTTTTACGGGCTCGACGACCAAATAGCTCAAGTTGACCAACTCGTATAAACGACGGTGCAACACGCGTCGATATAGCTACTGCTTCTGATATAAGCATATCAGGATCCTTAGAACGCGAACCCTGAGAGTACCATGGACGTTTAACCTCTTCCGTTTTCGAAACGTACAAACTCAAAGACCGTGAAGTTGGCACACCAAGCGAATGCATGTGCTCCTGTGCCAAAAATTCTCGGATACTCGATCGCAGGACCGCACGGCCGTCCGCGCCACGGCAGTATGGCGTTCGTCCGCCACCTTTTAGTTGCATTTCCCAACGTTTGTCTTTGATGACCGCCTCAAGCACGGAAACTGCGCGACCGTCTCCGTATCCGTTGCCAGTTAAAAATGGGCACTGCTGGATATATTCGCTGCCATAAATTGACAAGGCATAACCACTTGCCCAACCGATGTTTCGCATCGGTTCCGGCACGTCTGAAATATTACCAGAAAACATTCGCACGAAGTCGGCTGATGTTGCCATACTGTCTGCAAAACCGAGCTCCCGAAAAAAATCCTTGCTGTGTGTAACGTACTCTGGGTTTTTAATTGGGGTTGGGTTAACGGGTACATAATGGCCTGTGAATACCTGTCGCGGTAAATAGTCTATTCCGTTTGATGTAGCATCAGGATCGCAGTTAAGTGTGTCCATAAGTGAATAGTTTGCTAATTTTGCTAGCTCGTTGAGCGTTTCGACTTTTTTGGGGGGGTGGGGTAGTTGATTATTCATAAAATTGTCCTTAGGGCAGGCATCGAAGTTTGAATTAATTGGCAAAATTGATAAAAAATTAATAAAAAATTAATAAAAAATTTAATAAAGAGTATAACAAAATCAATTGTCAGTAACGTAACAGATTGAGTCGTCTTTAATGTTCGTACCATGTAGATATTTATTGCTTGCTTGTAGTGAGGACTAGGCTTTCGAGCCATACATCTAGCTAAAATTTCTAATTCTACATGTAAAGCATAAATAAGTTGCTCACTTAGCACCCGAATAT
>NZ_CAJXPA010000006.1 GCF_913058035.1 uncultured Paraglaciecola sp.
CTATTAGAGCATTAACTAACGACATGGATTCACTGTAACAGCTTAAAACTTAACCATATTTGTATATTCATTTATTAAAAAACTTGGTTTACATCTTTATGAAGACTAATACAGTAACACCACATTTTGCTGTATCGGTTACTGACTTCAAAATTTGGTAGATGTTAACTCCAATTATTTAAATCTTTAAAAGCATATGTTTTTTGATTGATTTGAGCATTTTATTGTTCGATTTCATGACTTAAATATTTATCTGTAGAACAGATTGAATAATACAATTGGCTTAAGAATAGACCTTATCTGGACAATACCCGTTCGCAATATGACTATTGAAGGACTTAAAATTTTTATTGCGTATGAGTTTCTTTATGTATCATTTTCCTTGTAAATTATAAGCCAAATTTATTATTTTAAATCAACAAACTAGGTATTTGATATAGATGATCGTCTTGCCATATTTTAGTCATTTTTTGTTGATCAATATTGCCGCCAGATAACATCACTAATACTTTTTGTTCACTGTTTTGTGATTTAAGCCACTCAACCACACCGCCCATGCTCATCGCACAAGTGGGCTCAACATGAATTTTCAATAGATGTTGCAGCCACTGGGTCCAGTAAGCGATTTTGATTTCATCCACTTCATAAAAACCGTCTAGATCCTGCAGGTGTGGAAAAGTTTTTTCGCCAACTTGTAATGTTGCAGCACCGTCAGCCAAAGTATTCGGCTGTTCCGGTAAAGTTTGAATAACACCAGTACGCAAAGATTGTGCGGCATCATTAGCCATTAAAGGCTCAGCTCCCATCACACTTGCATTTGGATATAAAGCTCTGGTGCTAATCAGTGAGCCAGATACTAACCCGCCACCGCCAACTGGTGCAAACACACTGTCTACCTCGCCTGTTTGCTCAAGAGCTTCAAGAGTAGCCGTTCCTTGGCCGGCTATAATATCGTTATGGTTAAAAGGTGGCATCCATAAAACGCCATCTTGTTTCGCAGCCTCTGCTACCTTTTCGTCAGCTTCTTTTCGGGTCGCACTTAAATCTAAGGTTGCGCCATAATACAAAGTGGCTGCAGCTTTCACTTTTGAAACGTTGTGCGCACTAAATATAGTTGCGCTGACACCCAAAATCTTAGCTGCATATGCCACCGCTTGTG
Source organism: uncultured Paraglaciecola sp. (assembly GCF_913058035.1). Lineage (GTDB taxonomy): Bacteria > Pseudomonadota > Gammaproteobacteria > Enterobacterales > Alteromonadaceae > Paraglaciecola. The sequence goes on from NZ_CAJXPA010000006.1 coordinate 1,160, forward strand.
CATGATTACCTGAGCTGCTGGCTACTACGTGAGTGCCAAGGCGGCCATCCTCCTTAGCTTTTAGCAACATATTTAGTGCACCGCGAATTTTAAACGCACCCGTTTTTTGAAAACATTCTGCCTTAAACAATATCTTATGCCCTAACCAACTGTTCAATAATTGAGATTCAAGCACTGGGGTTTTATTAATAAAAGGGCTAATACGTTTTTTAGCAGATTGCACGTCAGCAAAAGTCACACTGGACATATATTTTTATCACCATCATTAGGATATTTTAGCGATATATACTCTAGCCTGTAGTTACAATTTTCGCATCAACAATTGTGCTGATTAATGACTAAAAACCTTGAAGATACAAAGTGGATCTCTTAACTCACTACTTGGTAACGCGTCTGATGTTAGTATCAGTAAAATAGCGAAACAACTAGCTTCGATTATCGGCGATACTGAGGGTCTGCATGTTATATTTATTATTGTACGGAACATGTATGCACTTACTAACAAATTCATTACCATAATCGAAAAAAAAGGTATGACTTGCCGTAAAGTTGATTACCATTCCATTCCACACCGCGCTATAACCCAATGTACAATCTAAACCGCTGGTCATTTTGATTTGAATGCAGAACTTAAAAACTGGATATCTGGGCAAAACAATCCAATCGAAAAGGAGCTGAATAAAGATAGGTGTTAGGCATTCAAAAAACCTTAGCCGACCATATATTTGCTATAAGTTAATATTAACGCATAGCATAGAGAGCAAATGCGTAAGTTTTAATAGATTGAAATTTAGAAAATTGCCGCCGGAAAGATAATTTATGCTTGTTTTAAGCTCGCAGCTCATAAATAAAAACACCCCGAAATCCCAAAAAACGCCTCAAATTGGTTGATCTTATTCATTCTAAATTTCTTATTAGCCTTTGTTCTCTTCATTAAGATAAGATGAAGTTTATTTTAAGGGCAACTCCTTTAACCGAATTGTAGGATTTTACTTACACTTATAATTGCAGGTAACACATGTTAAAAACAGCTTTGGTTTTAGGTGCTACGGGTTTAGTTGGTAAAGCTTTGGTAGAGCAACTTTGCCGAGACCGTCGCTACCAAACAGTCACTTGCTTGGTGCGTAAGCCATTATCAAATGACTTTTTTACTGAAAATGCATCGAAAGTAAGACCTATAGTGGTTAACTTCGAAAATTTACAAGATTATCAAGGTTACTTTGGTGCCCAGCATATTTTTGTTTGTCTAGGCACAACAATTAAAAAAGCGGGTAACAAAAGCGCATTCCGAAGAGTAGACTTTGAATACGTGCATGTAGCTGCCCAACTTGCCAGAGCGCAGCGCGCAATTAGTTTTGTTTGGATTTCTTCTGTTGGTGCCAATGCTAAAAGTAGTAATTTTTACTTACGAGTAAAAGGTGAATTAGAGAATGCTATTATTAACATGTCGGGGTTGGATAATGCCTGTGCTGTAAGACCCTCTTTGTTGCTAGGTAAACGGGAGGAGATGAGGCCTACCGAGAAATTAGCTACCATGTTAACTCCATTGTTATCACCATTAATGCTAGGTGGATTCAGCAAATATAAACCTGTTCAAGTAGCTGATGTGGCAGCTCAGATGATCCGTTTACAAGTTTTCTGAAGTGGGCTTTAGGTTCAAACAATTCATAATCAAGCACGATGCCTGTGCCATGAAAGTAGGTACTGACAGTATTATGTTAGGTAGTTGGGTACACCCTAAAAATGCTCAATGTATATTAGATATAGGCACCGGTAGTGGTTTATTAGGCATTATGTTGGCTCAAAAAGCGCAAAATGTTTGTACAATAGATGGTTTAGATATTGACGCAGCCGCTATTTTACAAGCTAAAGATAACGCTAAAAATTGCCCCTGGACACATCGACTGGCCTTTCATCATACTAGCCTACAACATGTTGTTTGTGGCAAAAATTATGATTTGATTGTCTGTAATCCCCCATATTTTTCAATCAATATTACTGCGAATAAAACATATGCTGCCAAAAGTCGATTCAATGCTCGGCAAACCACTGAGTTGGATCATGCAACACTTATACGAGCAGTTACAAAGCACCTATCTTCTAGCGGCCGATTTTGTTGTGTGTTACCAGTAGATGCGGCGAAGATATTCATTGTGGATGCTAAATCAGTTGGTTTGTATTGTACTCGGGAGCTTCAAGTGCAATCAAAACACAATACACACGCAATACGTCTTTTATTGGAGTTTAGGCGTACAAATCAATCAAAAATCAGTGAATTACTGAGCATTTACGACCATTTAGGTAATTATTCCAAAGAATATATTGCTCTTTGCAAAGATTACTACTTGAAGTTTTAACTGTTTTTGTACTTTTTCTTCTAGTAAGTTATATTTAAAATGCGTCAGCTGATGTAAGGGAAAATGATGAAAACATTTGAATTACCCAAGTCAATATCTTTGTTGGCTAAGGAACTACAAATAATCCAAATGGTTTGGCAAGGTGTGCCCGTTCAGATCCCTAAATTTGCAGTTTATGCCATTATTGAAAAACCGATATTTGATAAGATTGTATTTCAAAGTGGTAGAAAAATAGGCCTTTTACATCTGGCAAGATACAAAATACCTGTCTTGGACCCTTTTCGTGGGGATATTGATTTTCATCCAAATTTTGCCCTCATTATGAGTCATAGTCGTGGAAACCGTTTCGGCTTGTATGGTTATCCAGCAGATCATATTGAGTCAAACATTCAGCTTTCTTGTTCTCATGCATCGGTAAGTAGGATTGTTAAAGATTACGTTTAGAATTGACTTGACTAAATTTTAAACTTTTTGCAGATTTGCCTGTGATCATTTATCAAAACACATGTTTTAGCTAATCACACGTCCCTAACTAAGCGTCCCTAACTAAGCGTCCCTAACTAATCCTTTTTCGATACTGCGAACTAATCGTTTAGTTAATCGACTATCCTCTTTTTCATTCTGCGGCGTTTTATTTTCGTGCTGAGTCAAAGCCCATTGAATATGCTCTTTAACTAAATCTGTTGATTGGCTAAAAGCAGCCTCTAAAGTACTGACAATTTTAATTGAATAAGGTGCGTTACCTAAACCCACCGCTAAATTGCGTTGCCAACGTTCAAAGCCAATACGCCTTATCGCCGAACCTTCGGTATTTTTTAAAAAAGTTTTCTCATCCCAAGCAAATAAATCGATCAATTCTTGGCTCATCAATTTTTGCCTTGGATGGAAATCGGCTTCATCAGTAATATTGGCATAGCGATTCCACGGGCAGATAAGTTGGCAATCATCACATCCATAAACACGGTTACCAATCAACGAACGGTATTGCTCAGGGATAGAACCCTTTTGCTCTATAGTCAGATACGAAATACAACGCCTTGCATCCACAACATAGGGCTCCACTATTGCTTGGGTGGGACAAATGGTCATGCAAGCGTTGCAACTACCGCAGTTTTCTTTCACCGCTTTATCAACAGGTAAAGGAATATCAACAAACAACTCGCCTAAAAAGAACCATGAACCTGCTTCTTTGTTGATGGTAAGTGAATGTTTACCTGTCCAGCCAATACCGGCTTTTTCGGCAATGGCATGTTCAAGTACTGGAGCTGAGTCAACAAAAGGTCGGAACTTTAATTCTGAACATTCAGTCTTAATTTTTTCACCAAGCTTCTTCAATCGACTACGCATCAACTTGTGATAATCTCGGCCTAGCGCATAACGGCTAATGTAAGCTTGTTGTTTGTTTTTTAAGGTCTGGGCAAATTTTGCATTGGGAGGCAAGTAATCCATCCTAACACTGATAACTCTCATCGTACCGGGCAACAATTCTGCAGGTCTGGCTCTTTTCATACCATGCTCTGCCATATAATGCATTTCACCCGCGTAGCCTTTATCAAGCCACGCTTGCAGATGAGATTCATGCTGTTTAAGATCAACATCACAAATTCCTACTTGTTGAAAACCTAGCACTTTACCCCAGGCCTTGATATTTTCAGCCAGAGATAATAATTCAGAGGCGTTAAGAGATGACATTGACAAACCTGTTAACCGAGCAAGCGAACGCGAGTTTAGCACATAAAATAGTGAGTTCAGAACAAGTCAGAGCAATGGAACCTAAGGCAGCTCTCATAGCTGCATGTAGTATGTTTGAACTGATGCAGCGAGCTGGCAAAGCAGCGTTTCAACTGTTAATCAAAGAATGGCCCGAAACCCAAAATATTTTAGTTGTTGCTGGTAATGGAAATAATGCGGGTGATGGTTATGTATTAGCGACATTGGCTAAGCAGCAAGGTATAAATGTTGAGGTCGTGTGTGACCAACCCGTTAGAAAATTGTTTGGTGATGCACAACAAGCGCAACTGGAATGGCAAAATCTGGGTGGTAAAACATATAAATTTGGGGAGCGAGATTATACGCAATTTGATGTGATAGTGGATGCATTGTTAGGTACTGGAGTAACTGGCGAAGTCAAACTAACGTTTAAAACCGTTATTCAACAAATTAACCAAGCACTTACTCCAGTTTTGAGTCTTGATTGTCCATCTGGAATGCACGCTGATACAGGGCGAGCGCTACCTATTTGTATCAATGCTGATGTGACCATCACTTTTATTGCAATCAAACCGGGATTAATCAGCGGTATGGGTAAAGAATATTGTGGCAAGGTCATTTTTACTGATTTGGCTGTAGGCTCGGAATTTTTTAGCATCGCCCGCATTGAGGCACAATTAGTCGACATGCCTATGTTGCAACCATTTTGTGCCAGACCTATTAATGGCAATAAAGGCTCTTTTGGCAAATTGCTGTGTATAGGGGGAAATCAGGGCATGGCTGGTGCAATTCGACTCACTGCCGAATCTGCTTTACGCAGTGGAGTAGGGTTAGTAAAAGTTTATTGTCATGAAACAAGTAGCTTGACTATCTCTACTGGTCGTCCAGAAATTATGCTAACTCATAAAGAACTTGAGTTAGCGTTAGACTGGTGTAGTTGTGTAGTTATAGGACCGGGATTAGGTCAAGATGATTGGGCGCAGCAGCAGTTTTATTGTTTATTGGCATACCTAAAACGTCATCCTAAACCACTAGTCATTGATGCTGACGCTCTAAACATTCTGTCAACCATGACAATTGATGTGGACGTGCAGAACACGTTGACCCAACTACCCGCATTAGTACTGACACCTCATCCCGGGGAGGCGAGTCGATTATTAAACTGCAATATTGCAAAAATTGAAGATGATAGATATTTGGCCAGTAAAAACATGGCTCAAAAGTATGTAGCGACCTGTGTATTAAAAGGTGCTGGTACTATTATCCAAACGGATGGTTCATTCTTACAGTCACAATGCTGGATATGCAAAGGTGGTAACCCTGGTATGGCAACAGCAGGCATGGGGGATTTATTGACCGGCATCATTGGCGCTTTCTTAGCACAAGGATTTACTGCTCAAAAAGCGGCTGTATATGGGGTATGCGCTCATGCTGAAGCAGGAGACAGAGTTGCCATACAATATGGTCAACGTGGTATGATTGCTTCAGATTTATTGCAACCTTTACGAGCTATTGTTAACGGATTATGAGTATTTCTTTAATTACCCAAAAAGCTGAATTGCCGCCAATTCATTATGAATTAGCGAATGAAGAGGCCACAGTTGCTTTGGCTGGAAAATTGGCACAACATTGTCATCAAGGTATGGTGATTTATCTTGAAGGAGATTTAGGTGCAGGTAAAACTACATTTAGCCGAGGTTTCATTCAACAATTAGGACATAAAGGTAATGTTAAAAGTCCTACTTATACCTTAGTTGAACCCTATGAAATAGCTGACTGGCGAGTGTTTCACTTTGATTTATATCGTTTATCTGATCCTGAAGAATTAGAGTACATGGGCATTCGTGATTATTTTGATCCTGATTGTATTTGTCTGATTGAATGGCCAGACAAAGGTGCTAACCTCTTGGCACCAGCGGATTTACACATTACTATTGAGTTCAATCATACAGGTCGTGTTCTATCAATGCAGGCCAAGTCTGCAAAAGGCTCGAATTTGCTTAAACAATTAAACTAGAAAAATAATAATGCAAACTTCTTGGTTAAAACAACTTAATTTACTGCTAATCAGTTTTTCGCTGATGAGTTTTAGTACTGTAAGTTTTGCTAAAAATACTATCGAGGGACTGCGTATTTGGCCTTCTCCCGATACAACACGCTTAGTTTTCGACTTATCTAATACGCCCGAGTACACTTACTTTACATTAAAAAATCCACAGCGATTAGTCATTGATATAGAAAATACGCCTAATAACTTTGATTTTTCAACCATTGTAAATGAAAGTAAGTTAGTCAAAAAAGTACGTTACAGCACGGCCAAGAACTCTCAATCAGTTCGTGTAGTCGTTGAATTAAACAAAAAGCTCGAAAAAAACATATTCGCGCTACCTCCTACCGCCCCTTATGGAAACAGGCTGGTGATTGATTTAAATGATCCAGACTCTTCTGCACCACAAATAGTGTTGAATTCAAAATCCACAACAGACAGAGATATAGTCATTGTCATCGATGCTGGTCACGGTGGAGAAGACCCAGGTTCAGTTGGACCCAGTGGAAGTTATGAAAAGAATATTACTTTAGGTATAGCTAAACGGTTAGAGTCTTTGATCAACAAAGAAAAAGGTATGAAAGCAGTGATGACACGTACCGGTGATTATTATATTTCACCAAATAAGCGCCCACAGCTTGCTAGAAAACATAAGGCGGATATGTTTGTGTCAATACACGCAGATGCATTCACTACACCCCATCCTAGAGGGGCTTCTGTGTGGGTGTTATCCATGAAAAGGGCGAATACCGAATTAGGACGCTGGATGGAAAGAACCGAACGGCATTCTGAATTATTGGGTGGTGCCGCTGAAATTATCCAAGATACAGCAAATGAACGTTATCTAGCACAAGCGTTACTTGATATGTCTATGGACCATTCTTTGACCACTAGTTACGACGCAAGTCGCGATATGATTAAACACCTAAGTAAAGTCACAAAGTTACATAAAAAGACTCCGCAGGCAGCCAGCCTTGCAGTTTTAACTTCGCCAGATATACCTTCGATTTTGGTAGAAACTGGGTTTATTTCTAACCCTCAAGAAGAGAAAAATTTGAATTGGTCTCAATATAGGCAGAGATTGGCGCAATCAGTATTTAATGGGTTAAGACAACATTTTACAAGCTCACCCCCTGATGGTTCTTTATGGGCTAAATGGAAACAAGAAAAACGCACTCATAAAGTACGAAGTGGTGAATCATTATCTTTACTGGCGCAACGTTACAATGTACAAATTAGTACATTGAAAAAAGCCAATAATCTCAATACCGATGTAGTGCGTATCGGGCAGGTTTTGATGATCACCAGCACCTAACTCTTTTTTTTTCATTTTATTTTTTCATTTTATATTTAGCATTTACATCAAGGTCATTGTTTTGCCGATTCAAATCCTCCCTGCAAGATTAGCCAACCAAATAGCCGCCGGAGAAGTGGTCGAACGTCCGGCTTCTGTAGTCAAGGAAATAGTAGAAAATAGCCTAGACTCAGGGGCTACGTCGATTGAAATTGATATAGAAAAGGGCGGTCATAAACGTATCTTAATCCGCGATAATGGTAGTGGCATTCCCAATGAAGAACTTGCATTAGCTTTGAGCCGCCATGCCACAAGTAAAATAACCAAGTTAGATGATTTAGAGGCTATATGTAGTTTGGGTTTTCGTGGTGAAGCTTTAGCCAGTATTAGCTCAGTTTCACGCTTAAGTTTAAGTTCTAAACCTAGAGAACAGAGCCAAGCCTGGCAAGCACATTGCGAAGGGCGTGATATGCAAGTACAAATAAATCCAGTTGCTCACCCTGATGGTACCAGTGTTGATGTAGTTGATTTATTTTTCAATACTCCCGCGAGGAGAAAGTTTTTACGTACTGAAAAAACTGAATTTACACATATTGATGAAGTAGTCAGACGTATAGCACTTAGTCGATTTGATGTAAGTTTTAGCCTAAAGCATAATGGTAAGCTGCTGCGAAGATACCCAGCAGTAAAAGCCCAAAGCACTGAACAAAAGCGCCTAGGTACGATTTGTGGTAAAGAATTCGCCGAGCAAAGCATTGCACTTAATAGCCAATATCAACAATTCGAATTAAAAGGTTGGTTAGCTCAACCAGAACAAGCCAAAAGCCAAGGTGACTTTCAGTATTTTTATGTCAATGGTCGCATGATGCGCGATAAGTTAATCAATCATGCAGTTCGTCAAGCGTTTGAAGGCCTCATTGGTGCCGATTTACATCCAGCCTACGTGTTGTTCTTGACCCTTGAACCGAACCAAGTCGATGTGAATGTGCACCCAGCCAAACATGAGGTGAGATTTCATCAAGCCCGTTTGGTGCATGATTTTATATACAGAGCACTAACAGATTCGCTCAATCAATATTTTGAAAAAGGTCAACAAGAGCCAAGTCTTGAGGTAAACGTATTGCCGCAAATGAAGCCTAATCATGACTACATACAGCCTTTGCAAAGACCAACATCCGAAATCAGTGTTGATGAGCGTTCACCTAGTTATTCTGGCGATGGCAACAAGTCATATGATTCTTCAAGCACTCTGGCAAATAAAGGCAAAGCTGAGCATTTAGTCAACTCTTCACAAGTGATCAAACAATCTTCTAAAAACTATCAACAATTGATGGCATCTTCGCAACCAGTAACATCAAGTGAACAATCGGTCGCAATGCCAGGGCAATGGTTGCAAGTTTCAGATAAAAAGATACTACTTAACGTTGGACAAAACTTTTATTTACTCGAAACTATGGCTCTTCATCTTAGTGTGATGTCTAAACTTTATTTGGATGCGATGCCAGTGAGCCAACCTTTGTTGATGCCTATTTCTATAAAAGCTAATGCAGATTTACTGGCACGAGCAAAATCACTCTATCAGCCTCTTTTAGAAAACAGTATAGAAATAGGCTGGACATCCAATAAAGTCATTTTACGTAAAGTACCTGCAGGATTAAGGCAATTTCGATGGGTAGGATGCTTAGAAGATATTTTGGGATGTTTAGAAAAAGAAACAAAGAAAGTACGAAAGCACTTGTTAACCTGCATAGTTTCAAATGAAGAGATGACGCTTGTTCAGACACAAGAATTGTGGCAACAGTTTGTACATTCGTCGGCGAACTTAGAACATGATATTGCTCAAATAGGCCAATCAGTAAATTTAGACGATTGGTTGAATACATATGAGTGAAAGCATAGGCAAAGCACCAAAATTGTTACCACCCGCATTATTTTTAATGGGACCTACAGCATCGGGGAAAACAGACCTTGCAATTAAGATTTGTGAAAATCTACCGTGTGAAATAATAAGTGTTGATTCTGCATTGATTTATCGGAGCATGGACATCGGTACGGCGAAACCCACCGCTGAAGAATTGAAAAAAACCCCTCACAAATTAATAGATATCTTAGATCCTGCACAAAGTTACTCCGTGGCTGAGTTTCGTAAAGATGCCCTATCCAGCATGCAAGATATAACAGCAAGAGGCAATATACCTTTGTTAGTTGGTGGCACTATGATGTATTACAAAGCTTTAATTGACGGGCTTTCACCATTACCAGAATCAGACCAAAATGTGAGAAAAATCATAGAGAAAAAAGCTGAAGAATTAGGATGGGATACATTACATCAACAACTAGCCCAAATAGATCCTGTTTCTGCTAAGCGTATTCATCCCAATGATCCTCAACGTTTAATGAGAGCCTTAGAAGTGCATCAACTCACTAATTGTTCAATGACGGACTTGATGGCAACTAGGTCTGACCCCATACCTTATAACATAAAGCAATTTTCTATCAACCCGGGGGATCGTAAAATACTACATCAACGCATTGCTCAACGTTTTGAGCTGATGATTGATTCAGGCTTTCAGGCTGAAGTAGAAAAATTAAGGGTTAGAGGTGATCTACATTTGAACTTACCCTCTATTAGATGTGTCGGTTATAGACAAATGTGGCAGTATTTAGATGGTGATTTCGATTTTAATACGATGCGTGAGAAGTCTGTAGCTGCAACGCGACAGTTAGCCAAAAGACAGTTGACTTGGTTAAGGGGTTGGGAAAATATTCATTTGTTAGATACATTTTCGTCAGACAATATGTCGAAAGTCATTGAACATAGTCAGTTTCAATCATAAGGCAGTCTATACAGCTATTTTTTTTTCTGTATAATTGCTTTAGGGTAAAATTTCATAATAAAAAGGATTGATCATGGCAAAAGGGCAATCATTACAAGACCCATTTTTAAATGCGCTTCGTAAAGAGCGTATTCCTGTATCCATTTATTTAGTTAACGGGATTAAATTACAGGGGCAAGTTGAATCATTTGATCAATTTGTGATTTTACTTAAAAATACCGTAAGCCAAATGGTTTACAAACATGCAATTTCTACCGTTGTTCCTTCACGCGCAATTCCAATGCCTACTGCGGGTCAAACGGAAGAAGACGAAAGCTGAATATTGTTTTAGGAGAGCGGATTGTTTGACCGTTATGAAGCAGGTGAACAAGCTGTTTTAGTGCATGTTGATTTTGCTGATGAAAATAGTAAAGAAGATTTATTAGAATTACAACTTCTTGTTTCTTCTGCTGGTGTAAAAGCTATAGATGTAGTAACAGGTTCTAGGCAAGCACCACAGGTTCGTTATTTTGTGGGTAGTGGTAAAGCCGAAGAAATTGCTAATGCCGTCAGAGCGCACCAAGCAGACGTGGTAATTTTTAATCACAGTTTATCCCCATCTCAAGAAAGAAATCTAGAAGCGTTATGCAAATGCAGAGTACTAGACCGTACAGGTTTGATACTGGATATTTTTGCTCAGCGTGCTCGAACTCATGAGGGCAAATTACAGGTAGAACTAGCACAACTTCGCCACATGAGCACTCGGTTGATCCGCGGCTGGACCCACCTAGACAAACAAAAAGGCGGAATTGGTCTACGCGGACCAGGTGAAAGTCAACTTGAAACTGACAGAAGGCTATTGAGGGCAAGAATCAAGGCAATTTTGCGTCGCTTGGATAAAGTACAGAAACAACGTGAGCAAGGTCGACGTTCGAGAGTTCGAGCAGAAATTCCAACTATATCACTTGTAGGTTATACCAACGCAGGTAAGTCAACGTTGTTTAACTCTATGACACAGTCTGGGGTTTATGTTGCAGATCAGCTTTTTGCCACACTTGACCCGACACTTAGAAAGATTCAATTACAGGATGTGGGTTCAGCGATTCTTGCTGATACGGTTGGTTTTATCCGTCACCTACCCCATGATCTAATTGCTGCTTTTAAAGCTACCTTGCAAGAGACACAACAAGCCAATCTTTTATTGCATGTTGTGGATTATTCTGATGACCAGTTTCAAGAAAATACTGGACAAGTAAATGAAGTGCTTGAAGAAATAAAAGCTGAGGATATTCAGCAGCTGATGGTGTGTAACAAAATTGATAGAATGGACGGCGTAAACCCGAAGATTGATCGTGATGAATCAGGCATGCCTATCCGTGTTTGGTTATCTGCACAGCAAGGTTTAGGCATCGATTTGTTGCTCAGTGCTATTACTGAGTGCTTATCAAAAAACATGGTACAGCATAGGTTATTGATACCCCCAAGTAAAAGTAACTTGCGTGGTGTGTTTTTTGAGATGAATTGCATTGCTGCACAAGACTATGCAGATAATGGCGATTGGCAGGTTGATGTGCGAATGGAGCAAAGAGATTGGAACAGACTAATTAAACGTACTGACGTTGATTTAGAGTCCTGTATAGTTGAACATTAATTACAGATAACAGATCAAAAATATTAAAAAACTCGTAATGGTCACATGACCTATTTATTGAATTAACTAGCTGGAGAGACATGATGGCTTGGAATGAGCCCGGTGGTAACAATAATGATCCTTGGAAAAACAAGGGCGGTCGAGACCAAGGCCCGCCTGATTTAGACGAGGTATTTAAAAACTTGATGAATAAGTTTGGCAAGTTTGGTGGAGGTGGCTCTAATGGTTCGTCAGGCGGTAAAGGCCTCGGTGGAATCGGTGCTGCTGTAATTGTTGGCATACTTGTCATTGGCTGGGTGTTTAGTGGTTTTTACACTATTCGTGAAGCTGAACGAGGAGTTGTGTTACGTTTCGGTGAATTTAGCAATTTTGTTGACCCAGGTTTGCAGTGGAAGCCGACCTTTATAGATGAAATTATACCAGTAGATGTTAAAACTATCCGCTCATTACCGTCTTCCGGTTCAATGTTAACGGAAGATGAAAACGTGGTCCGGGTTGAGATGGAAGTTCAATACCGTATCCTTGAACCATATAAATATAGTTTTGCAGTGACTAGCCCTGAAGAAAGTCTGAGTCAGGCGTTTGATAGTGCTATTCGTTACGTGGTAGGACATTCAAAAATGGATGCCGTACTAACAGCTGGTCGTGAAGCAACGAGACAAAGCGTTAGTGATGAATTGACGGGCATTATCGAATCATATGATATGGGCATATCTGTAGTCGATATGAACTTTAAAGACGCAAGACCTCCAGAGGAAGTAAAAGAAGCTTTTGATGATGCAATTGCAGCACAAGAAGATGAACAACGTTTCATAAATGAAGCAGAAGCTTATTCTCGTGAAATAGAACCCCGAGCTCGTGGGCAAGTGAACCGTTTGGCACAAGAAGCTCAAGCTTACAAAGAACGTGTCACATTGGAAGCGCAAGGTGCAGTCGCACGTTTTGAAGAGTTACTTCCTCAATACACAGCTGCGCCAGAAGTCACACGTAGTCGTATTTATCTTGAGTCGATGGAAGAAGTGTATGGCAATACCAGTAAAATATTGGTGGATACTGAAGGCACTGGCAACATGATGTATTTACCGCTAGACAAAATACTTGGAAATCAATCTGGACCAACCGTCCCGGCTAACATCCGCAGCACATTAGAAGGTTTGCGTAATCAAGATGAAGACACTCAACCGTTAAACGGCAACTCCATAAACAACCGCAACAACGGTTTACGTAGTGGGAGAAACTAGGCTATGAAAAATTTTATCGCATTAATAATTGTAGCCTTAGGGTTACTTATATTTGGTTCGTTATTTGTTGTAGAAGAGGGCAACAAGGCAATTGTTATCCAGTTTGGTAAAGTGCAAAGAGATAGCGAGACGGGTGACACCACAGTTTTCGAACCAGGTTTACACTTAAAGTTACCTTTCTTTGACCGTATAGTAACCCTCGACGCACGTATTCAGACCTTGGACGAACAGCCAGATCGTTTTGTGACTGCTGAGAAAAAAGATTTGATCGTCGACTTGTATGTTAAGTGGAAGATTGAGGATTTTGCTAAGTACTATTTAGCCACTGGTGGTATTAAATCTAGTGCTGAAATATTACTACAACAGAAAGTTAATAATGGACTTCGTTCTGAGTTTGGTACCCGTACTATTCAACAAATTGTTTCAGGTGAGCGTTCAGAATTGATGGATGAAGCAATGGCTCAAGCATCCAGTAGCTCTGACGAACTAGGCATAAAGATCATTGATGTGCGTGTAAAACAAATTAACTTACCTTTGGAAGTAAGGAACTTTATTTTCCAACGTATGCGAAGTGAGCGTGAAGCCGTAGCCAGAGAACATCGTTCTGAAGGTAAAGAAAAAGCTGAATTTATTAAAGCTGATATCGATGCCAAAATCACTGTCATGTTGGCTGATGCAGAACGTAACTTGCGTAAACTTCGTGGTGAAGGTGAAGCCCAAGCGGCACAAATTTATGCTGAGACATACACAAAAGATCCAGAATTCTACAGTTTTTTACGTAGTATGGATGCTTACAAGAAAAGCTTTAGTAGCAAACAAGACGTATTGGTTGTAGAACCAGACAGCGACTTCTTTCGTTACATGAAAGACCCAAGCGGAAAACAGCAGTAATAGTACATGCATAATTTAGAGCGCCGCAAGGCGCTTTTTTTTGTGACGAGTTTATCCAATAATAAAACTATCTATTAACTAAGACATTAGTATTAACACCAATCCTTGCAACTCAAGACAAATTATCACACTATAATTAATTACATCTGATCCAAAGTAGTCAAGGTATTATCTATGAAGTTTTTTGCTGGTTTTATGACCTTTTTAGTCGCTCTTTTACATATAGGAATTATGGTGCTAGAAATGTTTTACTGGAATCATCCTGTTGGACAAAAAATATTTTCAATGACGGCAGAGGTGGCAAAATCTTCAGAAATATTAGCGATGAATCAAGGGCTATACAATAGCTTTTTGGGCTTCGGGTTACTATGGGCTCTCATGAGCGGTAACCAAAGTTTAAAAATATTTCTACTTATATGTGTCACTATTGCCGGCATATTTGGTGGGCTTAATGTCAACTCTAATATTCTATACATACAAGCACTGCCCGGGTTTATTACAATTTTGCTAGTATTAAAAGCCAAGAGACGTCAAGCAGGGGAAGCACGACTGTTCTCTTAACTGCGATTAAAGTAGACCGTTAATATTATTTAAAATTGATAAGTGTGGCTGATGTCATCATACTTAGTTGACTGTTTAGGTCGTTAACGGTATTGATTGCAAGTAGGCCCTTAAAAATTCTACATGCATACGCTTGCAAGCATTTTGATTTAACTTGTTACCACGCACAGATACCTTACGTATCAATGCTGATAATTAGCTTGGCTTATCCTTCACTCACAATTTCCTTTTACATACCTAGCCTTATTGTCTCTTATGGGTTCATCTATCTCTCACACTCGCAATATCCTTGTGCCTATTATTAAAATAATGGGTACGGCTATTTTGAAGTGGTCTCAATACTAACCTCACCAGAGCTGTTCAGGTATCGAATCATGACGCCTTGTTATGCCCTATTCTAAAGAACAGCATTAATCTAACTGAATATTGGAAACCATATTATTTTGAGCAACTACGAACAAATACTGCCCAAATAGGTATTGCTTAGTCTTAAATCTAAATTTCTACGTTTTCCCCTCACCACTTCACACTGATAGTTATCAACACATTTGCCTTTCAAATTATTTTCTTCTGAGCTAGGGTGACTTCAAAGCATTTAAGTGCTCGGTTTTGCCGACTTTACTGGGCAAACAAAAAAGGCCACAAATGTGGCCTTTAAGTCATTGCTCTGTTTCTAATATTTAGCTATTTAACCTGAGCCTAAAGATAGGAGGATGGCTAAAAATATATTAGTCAATACTGTAATCAGATTTCAGCTTCGCCACTCTGATAATAGATATATCTTGTTTCATCTCGCGCTGATTAAGTTTGCGGTTGGCTAAAAAGGTTTCTTCGGCTAAAAATAATACTTCAACATAATTAAGGTAAATCTCTTCATCTTGCATGGCATCGTTTATTGCTCTACTGTAAAGGTTTAATGCTTCTTCATAGTCTTTTTCTGCAACATGTATTTGCGCTAGTGTGTCTAAAGCCGCAGAATTATCGGGTTTTAGTTTGACAGCTTTTTCTCCATAGCCTTTAGCCTTATCAATTTCCCCTTTTTGTAAATACAAATACGCTAAGTTATTGTTAGCAACATAATTTTTGGGGTTTTGACGTAAAGCCTCTTCGTAGGTCACAATAGCGCCGGACAAATCACCACCAATTTGTCTTTCTGCTAACAACATTTTTGCGGTTAAATCTGTAGGTTGTTGCTCAATATGCTGGTTAAGTAATTCCATTGTTTGATTTAGCTGATTCAATTTCTCGTAGGTAAATACCAGTAATATCAGGTTTCTACTATTGGGCGCCGCATTGTAAGCAATAAGCGCATTTTCCAGCGCTAACTCTGGTTGTTCATTTTGTATCTGAAAGCGAGATAGGAAACCTTTAACTAAAGGTAGGCCAAGTACGTCATCTGGCAATGAATCATATATTATTTGTGCGGCTGGATAATCCCCCTGCATTAACAGAAAATGTGTGTTTAACAACTGCATTTGTATATCGTCACGATTCTTAAGATAGCCTTGGGTTAATTCCGATGCTTCTACAAATTTATTTTGACTGTCCAATAACAACAACTTACCTATAATAGCGTCTTTATCATTAGGTTCTTCTGTTAACCACGCATCGTAATGCTGAGTTGCCGGACGAAGTTGGTTGCTTTTAATAAAGCTCTGGCCTAAAGTTTTCCAATAAGCCTTTGGCAAATCTTTTTGATCCTTTACTTCAGTCAACAGCTCAATAGCGTCTTGATAGTTAGTTTCGACAACCTGAGCCCGTGCTAACAATAACCTTACAGCAAAATTTGAAGGTTCGCGGTCAAAAGCAGACTGGATCTTTTCAATCCCTGCTGCTTGTTTGTTGCCTTGCTTGCTGACCAAATAATAAGTCGCTAAAGCAGGTACGTTATCTGGGTATTCGGTAAGTAATTGCTTTAATAGTAATTCAGCCTGTTGCATGTCTTTTTGTGTTACGGCTAAATTAACCATTGCTAACTTTGGCGAAACACTGATGGTGTCAATTTCTGATGCTTTTTCAAATTCTACTTTTGCTTTTTCGAATTTCTGTTGCCTTACATAAACATCGCCAGCTAACAGGTATGGTTTTGAATCATCTGGCTTTATATCTTTCCAGTTACTTGCCAGTTCTAGAGCTTTTTCATATTGCTTAGTGACGACATACGCTTTTGCTAGAGTAGTTTGTGCGCTCACTAATTCAGGCGACTTACTAACTGCCTCTTCTAAATTGACTATTCCATCAAGATTATTTAATGAAAGTTGTAATAGTCCTAACCGTGTTAGATCTTCGGCAGTACGACTAATATTCGAAGACTTTTCAATTAACACTTTGGCTTCTTTTTCAAAGCCATCACGGAGTAATTCATAGCTTGCTTTGGAAAATAGAGGCGCATCTTTATCTGTCAGTTGGTCAAGTCTAGCTAAAACATCTCCGACTTCAGAGGTCAATCCTAATTGAAGTTGGCTAGCAGCAAGTAATTTAAGTCCAGGATGATTGTCTGGTAATAAATTCGCGATATACGTTAGATGCCGATTGGCACTTGAGAAGTCTTGAATTTGATAGGCTGAATATCCTGCGACCAACCTTAATGAAGCAGCATCAATACCACCAAGAATGGCAATTTCTGCTCGTTTAAGAGCATTTGCATAATCATTTTTTTGTGCATACGTTGCAGATTTCAATTGATTTAACAAAGGGTTTTGATCATTAAGTAAAAGAAGCTCGTCTATGTAAGGATCAGCCGCTTCTAAATCACCGACATCCACCAATAATTTAGCCAAAACAAAAATTGTTTGTGTATCCTCAGGATAAAACTGAACATATTCTTTGAATATATCAGCGGCTTCATCTGGTGCGCCAAGAGATAATTTCAGCTGAGCTAATAACTTCAATACTTCTGCATTTTGCGGAGCTTGTTCACGTAGCAATGTTACCGCGTTAGTAGCAGTGTCATAATCTTTATCTAAGACCGACATATAAGCTGCCGTAAGGCCCTTAAAAACAGAGCTAGTTTCAATTTCACTCAATTCTTCAATTAATAAGCGAGCTTCTACTATCTTGTTTAATCGAGTCAGTGCAACCACTTTAAAATAACCAATTTCAGAGCGCTCGACAGATGTTAAACCATTTTGTTCATGTTCTAATTTACTGATGGCTGAATAGGCGCCAGTGTTCTGATAAGCTAGCGCTAGAATTGGCAATACTTTTGATGCTTCATAACCATATTCTAAGGCTCTGTTAAGCTCTTTTTCGGCACTTTCAAACTGTTTTTGCTCGATATAAAGCTGACCAAGTTCGAATCTGGCCTGAGCTGAATTTGGCTCAATCTGTACCGCATTTTTCAAAGCGACAATCGCCGCTTTAGGATCGTTATCTGCAATATATTGTTTAGCTTCTTTTATATACTCGTCACTAGTCTGTTTACCGCAGCCCAGTAACACTCCTAATGCAATAACCGCTAATGCATATTTTAATTGTGTCGGATTAAAACTTTTCATGATGATTTTCCCTTGTATACACACTAATAAATCTATAATGACATGTGTTTTTATTATATGCGACCAGCACTCTTTGTTTTATTAACATACGAATAAATTTTCCAACAATTATGTGTTAAAAAGTGAATTAACATAAAACATTCAACCATGATACAGAAGTTGAGATATTTCAACCTTAAATACAGCGAAAATGTTCAGCTTCTTTAAGAAAGTTTAAACGTTCGAGCATGGTATTCAGCGCTTTTTGATCTTAATCCTAAAACCGCTATCTAATGAAATTCTGGCATATATGAAAACCTTCCCTAAGATGTTAAATAACTAACACATTTTTCAAACAAGCTTGCAACAAAATTGACAATAAACTACAAAATTTGTATCACAACATCACATTCTTGAAATTTATTGCAATTAAACAAAGCATTGCATGGAGTAAATGGTAAATATCGAATATAATTTGACCTTTGAAACCGTGCCGGCTTCGCCTTAAATAATTGTTTTACCGATTTTCGAAATTGTATTACCGATTCAAATAAAGCAGTGCCTGCCTGTACCCTGGGAAACTTGATGACCACCACATCTGAAATTACATTTAGAGATTTAAACTTACCTGAAGAACTACTGCAAGCACTAGACAAAGTCGGCTATGAAAAACCTACACCTATTCAAGCAGAATGTATTCCACTTATTATTGCAGGACACGATGTATTAGGAACAGCGCAAACAGGTACCGGTAAAACCGCTGCTTTTGCCCTTCCTATGTTAGCCAACATTGATCCTGATGACAAAAACACCCAATTATTAGTGTTAACCCCTACTAGAGAACTAGCGATTCAGGTTGCAGAAGCCTTTCAGGTTTATGCCAGTTTTTCTAAGAAAATTAACGTTTTGCCTATTTATGGTGGTTCATCTTATGATAACCAGATTCGTCAACTAAAACGTGGCACTCAAGTTGTAGTAGGTACACCAGGGCGCGTAATAGACCATATTAAAAAAGGTACTCTTAAACTTGATAAATTAAAGTTTTTAGTACTTGATGAAGCTGATGAAATGTTACGCATGGGTTTCATCGATGACGTTGAATGGATCTTAGGCCATGCTCCAGCAGAACGTCAAACTGCGTTATTTTCAGCGACTATGCCGGATCCTATACGTAAAATAACAAAACGTTATTTAAATGACCCTAAATCAGTCAAAATTGAATCTAAAGTGGCAACTGCTAGCACTATACGACAGCGTTACTGCCAAGTAGCTGGACACCACAAATTAGAAGCACTAACCCGCATATTAGAGGTGGAAAGCTTTGATGGGGTGATCATTTTCGTGAGAACTAAAACCGCTACTATGGAGTTGGCTGAAAAGCTTTCTGCACGAGGTTACGCGGTTGAACCACTTAATGGTGACATTCCACAAAATTCACGAGAACGTACTGTTGACCGTTTGAAGAAAGGCAAAATCGATATTTTAGTTGCTACCGATGTAGTAGCTCGAGGACTTGATGTTGAACGTGTTAGTCACGTAATCAACTTTGACGTACCTTACGATACAGAATCGTATGTTCACCGTATCGGTCGAACAGGACGAGCAGGCCGTGAGGGTGATGCAATATTGTTTATCTCGCATCGTGAAAAACGTATGTTATTTTCTATTGAGCGCGCCACTAGACAAACAATTGCCCCCATGACTATCCCGTCTATCTCACAATTAAACGAAACGCGTTTGTCTCGTTTCAAAAGCAGTGTGATTGAAGCGATAGGTGATGCTTCAATTGAGACTTTGATCCCCATTGTTGAGTCAATTCAAGCTGAAACCGAAGCTGCACCTGAAGTCATTATGGCTGCGTTAGCCAAGATAGCTCAAGGTGACGAACCACTTATCCTCAAGGATAGTGACCGTCCTGATTTAAATGCTAATCCCCCAAGAAATGACCGCAACGACAGAAATGATCGCGCACCAAGAGACCGTGGTGCACGTCCTGAACGTGGTGGCGAACGTGGTGGCGGTGAGCGTGTTAAGCGCGAACGTAAATCTGGTCCGCCTAGTGAAGGTATGCAGCGTTATCGTATCGAAGTGGGTCACACCCATGGTGCTAAGCCAGGTAATATCGTAGGTGCTATCGCCAACGAAGCAGATATTAGCAGTAAAAATATTGGTTCTATTGAAATTTATGATAATTTCAGCACAGTAGACTTACCTAAAGACATGCCTCAGGCGACACAGGACACGTTACAAAAGACGCGTGTTGCAGGTCGAAGTCTTGGACTACGTGAATGGTCAGAGCAGCCACCCAAGAAGCGTGGCAATCCAGCAAATCGTGACTAAGTATTAACTTATAATGATAAATAAAGGAGCCTAATGGCTCCTTTATTTTTGCAAAAAATACTAGATCATGGTTTTTTAATAACCTAATGGAATATAAACTTAGTTTTAATTGGTTTGCACTTTTGCCTTGAAAGGGCACACTTGTTGTATTATTCCAACAAGTACTGATAAATGAAATATTTCCCAATATTTTTAGATACCACAGATCTAACCTGTTTAGTGGTAGGTGCCGGAGAAGTAGCCGCTCGTAAAGTTGAATTACTGTTAAAAACGTCTGCACATATTACCGTCGTAGCACCTTGGGTATGTGATACGGTGCAACGATTTGCTAAGGAAGAAAAAATTCAGCTCATCGTTAGACCTTATATTGTTTCAGATATGAACGACAAACAAATAGTCTTTGTAGCCACAGATAATAGTGAATTAAACGAACAAATTCATGACCAAGCTCGGAAACAAAAGATTTTAGTCAACGTGGTGGATAACACCCCACTTTGCCAATTTATTACTCCATCCATCGTAGACCGTTCTCCCATCATTATTGCTATGAGTAGCGGTGGCGTAGCGCCAGTATTGCTCAGATATTTAAGACAAAAACTTGAATCGGTTATCCCACAAAAAGTGAGTTTATTAGGGTTATTCTCAGAAAAATTTAGGGAGTCAGTGAAAAAACGTTTTCAATCAGTCACTGAAAGACGTTATTTTTGGGAGGATGTATTAGATGGCGACATAGCCGAGAATGTGTTGCAAGGCAACGAAAAAGTCGCTGAACAGAAGTTTTTAGAAAAATTAAATGCACCAGATGCTAGCAAAACGGTGGGCGAAGTATACTTAGTAGGCGCAGGACCCGGCGATCCAGATTTATTAACATTTAGAGCATTACGTTTGATGCAGAAAGCTGATGTTGTGGTCTATGACCGTTTGGTTTCTCCTCAAATACTCGAGCTAGTAAGGCGTGATGCCGAAAAAATCTATGTGGGTAAAGCCAAAAGCAACCACACTCTGCCACAAGACGAAATCAACGAATTATTAACCAAACAAGCTTTAGCAGGCAACAGAGTCGTAAGGCTAAAAGGTGGAGACCCTTTCATTTTTGGTAGGGGTGGTGAAGAACTTGAAACCTTAATCGAGCATGGGATCAGTTTTCAGGTCGTTCCGGGAATTACCGCAGCAAGTGGAGCGGCCAGTTATGCCGGTATTCCATTAACACACAGAGATCATGCTAAATCAGTAGTTTTTGCCACAGGTCACTTACGAGACAATAGCATCAACTTAAACTGGCAAGGGTTAGCTCAAGCAGACCAAACCATAGTGTTTTATATGGGATTAACTGGCTTACCCATTATTTGTGAACAGTTAATTAAACATGGACTGGCTTCTTCTACACCTGTTGCCATGGTGCAATCTGCCACCACAGCACAGCAAAAAGTAGTGATTGGTACTTTAGAAGATATTCAGCGAAAAGCAGAGGCGGCAAAGATAAAACCACCAGCTTTAATCATCGTGGGGTCGGTAGTGAATTTACATAATAAATTGAATTGGTTTAGACAGGGGAGTTAGACTTTAGACAAGAAACCATAACAGCCGCTATGTTCTAGTACCAAACATTTGATTCACTATAGTTTTCAAAAATTACAGCAGTTAATTTTTGCAGAAAATTCAAAAACAGCCCTAATTTTAATCCTATTGAACGACAACTAGATGCAAATTGTCGTCATTAAGGTTCACAGCAACAAAACAAACGTGAACAGGTTGTGGACCTAATAAAGTTTGCAAAACTCCGTTGAAATCACAATTGATGGCATCAGTAAATATTAGACAGAATGTTACCAACAAATCACTCACGGAATCTAAAATGTATATATTTCAATGCTTAATTATTTTTACACTTGAAAAAAGCATTAGATTCTAATGTCATCACTGGCATACCATGTTGATTTACAATCTCATAATTCACACATATTAAACCCACGCCAGGTTTACTCTCAGATAATCGGCAATGACTCACACAACTTTTTACACTTAGAATATACCCTGGATATACAGGTTTTAACCACTTGAGATTATTAATACCAGGTGATCCAAGTGAGCCATGTTCTTCTGGTAAATTATCAATCAGCATACGCATAAACATTGAAGCGGTATGCCAACCACTTGCACATAACCCTCCAAACAATGACTGTTTCGCCGCCTCATCATCTAAATGAAAAAACTGGGGGTCATATTTACTAGCAAATTCTTTTATCTCACTTTCAGTTACCTTATAAGCACCAAACTGAGATACTTGGCCAGGTTGATAATCTTCAAAATACATACGTTGCCCTATAATTTGATGCGTTAATACTCAATCAATATTTATTATCGATACACCTAAAATAAATATCTCAAAACTAGAATTGAATGAAAATTTCAAATATAGTCACTTGATTATGCAAGATCTAAAATATAAACAATCAGCTATACCCGATTTATTGGTGTCTCAAAACTAATTTATTAACAAATGCAGTTTATAAATCCCAAAATAAAAATTCACTCTTAAAGTTCCAGTTGCTTGCACTTACAAAAGTTATTAAGCATGTGGATAGATTCTACTTTTATACAACTGGAATACGTCGTTAAGCTGTGTCTTATGTAAAAGGCAACACACATACAATAGGCTATTTACCATATTTTGTATGCGTGACTCTATTATGAGTTAAGACTGTAATAGTGATTCAAATCAACACATATTTCGATGGGATCAGCGAACCTTTTCTGTCTCTCCATTATCAACTGAATCTGATGCATCCGTTGACTCAGCAGCAGTTTTACTCGCTACAAGGGTAGCTAAAGTATCGCCAGAAACAAGTTCTTCAAGGGAGCCGCCAAGACCTAACTCGTTTAGCAAAGCAGTGACAACAGGAGCTTGGGCTTTATAACCTAATGCAGCGTTTGTCAGCTGCGACATAGGATCACTGCCCGACGCCGAGCCTCCCGTTACATTTGAGGTACCAGAAGGCACTCCACCATAACCTTGAAGTATTTTAATACCTTCAATATTTTTAAGAGGTTCAACGGCTTGAGCAACCACCCGTGGTAATGTTTCAAGTGTGGCGAGTATTCGACGAAGTTCAACTTGTTGTTCACTCAAAGCATTATCAGCTTCATTGAGCATACGGCGACCTTCAGCATCAACAGCATATTGCCTCTCATCTGCTTCAGCTTTCATTATGATTGCATCCGCATCAGCTCTAGCAACGATCAACTTGGCATCAGCATCATCTTGAGCTGCTTTTTTAGTGGCTTCAGCAGCAACAGTGATACCTACGGCTTCACGCTCAGCCACCTTGCGTGCGTCAATAACTTCAATTTGTTTCTGGCGCTCGGCTTTAGCAACCTCACCGGCGGTGATTACGCCTTCTTCTTTGATCACTCTATCCTGTTCTGCTTCTGCGGCCTTAGCACGCGCAGCAGATTCTGCTTCTGACTTTTCAGCAATAATAATTTGACGTTCCTGCTCAGCAACTTCAAGGTCACGCTGTTGATTGATTTTCATTTTATCAATCGCTAATTTCTTTTCAATTTCTGCCGCTTCAATAGTACGACTTTTCTCAATTTCAGCTGCTTCAATAGCACGGTTCTTTCCAATTTCAGCTTCACGCTCTTTCTGCTCTTGCTCTTCACGCTTAGCAGCTATTAAAGCTTTCTGCTCAGCTTCTTTAACTTGTATTTCCTGCTCTTGGGCAATTTCAGCTTCACGTTTTTGTTGCTCAATGGCGAGTGAATCTTTTTCAGCTTCAAGGTTACGTTGCTCAATAGCAATGCGATTCTCTTGCTCAACTTCATTAGTACGCTGTTTACGGCCTTCAATAGTCTCTGCAAGTTTTGCCCGGCCCTGAGCATCAAATGCGTTATTTTCATCGAAATACTCAAGTTTAGTCTGATCAAAACTAGTGAGTGAAACTGACTCAAGCTCAAGACCGTTTTGTGCCAACTCGTCAGCAATTGCATTTTGCACAGCAAGGATAAAATCAGGTCGATTTTTATGTAACTCATCCATTGACATCGAAGCAGCTGCTGAGCGAAGTGCGCCAACAAACTTAGATTCCATTAGTTCTTTCACTTTATCAGGATCATCTAAGCGATCACCAAGCGCTTGGGCGGCTTTAGCAATGGAGTCAGTATCACTAGCTACACGTACATAAAAATCAGCGCCGACATCGACACGCATACAATCTTCTGTGATGAGTGCTTCGCCTTCTCTTTTTTCAACACGAATACGCAGGGTACGCATATTGACTCTCATTAGCTCTTGAAAGCCAGGTATCAACATTACGCCACCTGTTGTGATGACTCTTTCACCACCCAATCCAGTTTTCACTAAAGCCGAGTCCTTGGTCGACTTTTTATACATCCTCGATAATAAAAATCCAACAATGAAAAGTACAAGTAATAAGATACCTGCGGCTATTGCGTAACCAATAATGTTACTTAATTCCATTTATAATACCCCGTAGTAGATTGTTTGAATGTGTAAAGTTTTGAACGTTTACAATAAAATTATGCAAAATACGGCCTAGTTTTCATATGGGATAGCGAGCCAAATTGCGCTACCTTTTATTTGTTCAACCAAAATAACTTGGTCGCTCTGATTGAGGACAACACCATCGTCCATCGCTTGTACTCGAACATTGTGAGAGGTGTGATACTCATCAAGTACCACACCCATGGCAAATTTTGTGAACGTTGCATTACCAATTGTTATCTTGGCAACCCTTCCTGAAAAAGTGTCAGTACTAACAGCTGTTGTTTCGAATCGAGGAAAGGCTTTGGCAAACGCTTTGCACAGCGCCCCATTTATTATAAAAGACACAATAGCCACAGGTGCGATGCTTAACCAAATTGGTATTAACCCTGTTATAGAATTAGATATTGCGTTGGCGGCGTATCCGAGTGTTGAGAACAAGCCAAAAAAGAATGTTAACCAGATAATCAACGGCACTTTACCCAAACCTAAAAGGCTAAGGTGACCACCGACATCGGTATCTACATCAAAATCAATTAAGCTGTCGAAGGAATGACTTAGACTCATACCTATTAGCAATCCCAACACTTCAAAGACAAAAAGTATTACCAAAAAAGAAAGTGCAAAAAAATATGGAGCATTAGCTTCGTGAGTCAAAAATTCGAATACCATACTGTGTCCTTACAAGCTTTGATTTAATTATCATAAACGATGCAGATTTTCTATTCAACTTACTCAGTCTTAGGTTATGTAAGTTGATGTTTATGTCATATAGAACAGAATTAGGGAGTAACATTACGCGCAAGTTACATTAAGTAAATTAACAAAATCCCCCTTAAAAAATAGTTTTAATACAAACCTCCATTCGAGAATGTAAAAACAACATAGCCTGTATAATTAGCAATTGCTCAGCACTTTAATCACTCACGACATTAGGATATTTTCCGCAAATATTTTTAATTTTTCATCTGCAAAAAACTTAGCTTTTCTGAAGGCCAAGCTCATGGGTGTAACATTAAATTTAAAACAACCATGCTTTGGTCGCAAGTAACACTCGCAACTAACACTCGCAACTACTTTTAATCTACCAATACCGTTCCAAAGATATTTGCCCAGGTGAACGTCTAAGATGTTTAGATAAACCCAACTCAATTAGGGTTTGAGTCGCCTCTTCAATCATAGCTGGATTACCACACAACATTACTTGGCTATGGTCTGCATGAATATCCAGACCTACTTGTTGTTGAATAAGTGATGTTTTAAGTAATAACGGGATACGCCCGTGTAATCTATCAGCCATACTTTCACGGCTTACGATTGGCACAAAGTGGAACTTATCTGGGTATTGTTTAGACCAAGTGGCAATCAACTCTTTATAAGCTAGATCATCTTCATAACGAGCGCCGTAGACCAAAACTATATTTTCATAATTATGCCAAACTTGTTCTGTGGCTAAAATAGACAAAAAAGGTCCCACTCCGGTACCTGTTGCCATTAACCATAAATCACGACTCTTCGGCACTTCGTCAAGGATAAGAAATCCTGTTGCTGGTGACATGATTTTTAAAGGCTCACCGATTTGTAGCTTGTGTAACTTAGGAGATAAAGAACCATCTTCAACAGGTACAGCAATAATCTCTAACCCATTTTCGTCAGGTCCGCTGACAAGTGAATAAGGGCGAGATATTATTTTACCATCGTGTTCAATGCCTATCTTGGTAAATTGTCCGGCCTTAAACTGAGGAAACTCAGTGCAAGAGAACCGTAAACTAAATAAATGGTCATTCCAATCGGTTCTATTCACCACTGTTGTATCTAACCACTGTGCCATGTGACTCTCCAATTTGTAAATTATCTAAAATATCATAAGCGAATCTTAACAAAATTGGCTATTATTCCCTCCAATTAAGGATATGCTTGTAGCCGAATTCCAAGATGGAAAAACAACTCTTTATTAATTGGATGTTAAATCCTGCTCACAGAATGACATTAACTTATGTGATTTCACTAACAATTATTGCCGCTTTGTCTATCTTTGTGCATTTTACATTGGATAAAATAATTATTGAGCAAATTGTATCTGGTAAACTTATTAATGTAAGTGGGCAACAACGGATGTTGTCACAACGCACCGTTTTGTATACAAATGAATATATCGCAAGAGGTGTTGTTACCGACAAAAAAAAAGCACTATTTGCCCTCAACAAAATGAACAAAAACTATCATTATCTGCTCAAAGAACATTTTGAAAAATTGAAACAAAATCAGGTATCTCCGCTTTCAGAACCTATGTCTGCACTATATTTTTCTGAACCTCATAATATTGCTCGAAAAATGACTGAATTTTCATCATTAATCAATCAAATACTAGATCGCCCAAGAAGCTCTATAGATACTCAAAGCAATCTTGAAGGTTCAATCTTTTTATTCATGGCCAAGGAGCAAATACTAAATAGTTTCAACATTACGGTGAAACTATATGAAGTAGAGAGTAACCAGCAAATTCATGAATTGCGCACTACCCAGCAACTGTTACTAATTATCATCATACTGACCATTCTTATTGAATGTTTATTTTTTATTACCCCACTATCTATTAAATCTAATCGATATTCTAAAAGTTTATATGAGGAAGCCAACCACGATTATTTAACGAATTTACTTAATCGCCGCTCTTTTGCAGTTTTAGCCAAGCAGTTCGTTGCTATTAGCAAACGTTATCACTCTGACTTGTCTGTCATAAGTTTTGATATAGACCTATTTAAATCCATTAACGATAAATATGGTCACGATCTGGGCGATAAAGTTATTCAAAATGTTGCCGGCACTATCCAAGAAAACTGCCGAGACTCTGACTCCGTGTTTCGTTTTGGCGGTGAAGAATTTTTGATATTGTTACCTAAGACATCAATGTCAGAAGCAATCAAACTGGCCGAAAAAATTCGTAGCACTATTACCAACTCACCCACTTTAGCGGATAAATTGATTATTGAAGTTACTGCTAGTGCAGGGGTATCACAATGGGACAGTGAAGAAAAAAATATAGAAAGTGCCCTGAAGCGGGCAGATGATGCTTTATACCAAGCAAAGAAACAGGGCCGCGATCGAGTCGTAGCAGGCTAACCTGGCTTCTCAGTTAGCCGATCATAAGATGTGCCGAGTACCAAAAAAGCTATAACAATTTCAAGTTCCTTTTCATATTCCGTAAACTTACATTACCAGAGCCGTCATATTTTCATTTAAAATCAGTGGCATCGTTAAGACTGATATTAGCAGACATGTTTTTTGCGTATATATCGCCTGAATAATTATCAATATTTAAGCCACCCACTAGACCTTTTAGATTGATCCCACCACAGCGATCATCAATGCAAACGTCACCACGTAAATCTTCGACCACAACATCGCCAGAAAGATCTTCAATTTTCACACGACCTTCAATGTGACTCAAATCGATATCACCCGAGCGGTCATTTAAGGTAAGTCCATTACTAATGGCTTCAATTAAGATACCACCACACCTATCATCTATTAACAGGGCCAAAGTAGATGGCATGCGGATCCACAGGTTAATTACTGCATTGTTGTATTTGTTGTCATTAAATTGAGCAATAAGTCGCACTTTTCAGCTTCTTTTTGAAGGCTAAGAACATAATCATCATTCAATTTTTCACCAAACGCCAAAGCAATCCCTTGGCTGAAAAGTCTTACTAACAATACTAAATAAACAATCGTTGATCTTTTTTATAATGAGAACATTTCTACTTTTATTTAAGGGGGGGGCTATTTTTTATCTCGCCAAAAATGTCAAAAGGGTTTAAATAACTATTTGTTTAAGTTTTTCAGCATAAAGATATATAAATTAGTTAGTACAGTAATTGTCATTCTCAATTTTTCAGCAAAATCTTTGGAACTAGGGAAAACAAAATTAGCATCAGTGCTTGATTGATTTTCCCATTATTCATAAAAATATGCATAAAATATTTTCAGGATCTTGATACACAGCATGGCTTATACAACCTGTTTCCTTGAACAAGTGAGCAACATGTTTTTGACAGATCTGCATAGCTTGATGCATGCTGACATCCTTGTTTCACAAATTCCCTGTAATAATGACATTTACAGCTGACTTTATAGTCTTCTATCTAAGTTAATAGATTAAATAATAAGGTCTGGCATAATCGTAATTAAGGTACCCAACTGCATATCTAATGACTAAAGACTTCTGCACAAATTATAAAAATTGGCAATTTTGGATTGATCGCGGTGGCACTTTCACAGATATTGTTGCACGACATCCAGATGGCACACTGCTATGCAAAAAATACCTGTCTGAAAATCCAGAAGCCTATGATGATGCGGCTGTATTTGGTATTAAATCAATTCTGGATATCCACCAATCTGATCCCGTGCCTGATGGACTAATCGACAAAATCAAAATGGGTACTACAGTTGCGACTAACGCTTTACTAGAACGTAAAGGTGACAGTGTGCTACTAGCGATCACAAAAGGTTTTAAAGATGCACTTGAAATTGGGTATCAAGCACGCCCTGATACCTTTGCCTTAAGGATTGAAAAACCAGATATTCTGTACACTCAGGTCGTGGAAATAAATGAAAGAGTCACTGCTAAGGGTGAAGTCTTACAAGCACTGGATATTGAATTAACTAAAAAAGCGTTGGAAAGTGCTTTTAACCAAGGTCTAACGAGCATAGCAATAGTCCTAATGCATGGTTACCAATACAGCCAGCATGAAAAACAGCTGATGCAGTTGGCCAAAGAGATTGGCTATAAACAAATTTCAGCCAGCCATGAAGTCAGTCCTCTACAAAAGCTAATTTCCAGAGGTGAAACCACTTTAGTGGATGCTTATCTCACCCCTATACTATTAAGATACATACAAAATATTAGTAAAGGGCTAAATCAAAAAACGCCAGCACAATTGTTATTTATGCAGTCATCTGGCGGCCTTACTAGCGCAGACACGTTCCGCGGGCGAGATGCGATTTTATCTGGCCCTGCAGGCGGCATAGTGGGTGCAGTGCACACCGCTAAACTAGCAGGGTTTGATAAAATCATTGGATTTGATATGGGTGGTACCTCTACCGATGTATCTCACTATGCTGGCGAGTTTGAGAAAGCCTACGAAACACAAGTCGCGGGTGTGAGTATGCGTGTACCTATGTTACACATCCATACTGTAGCTGCCGGTGGTGGTTCAGTCTTACGTTACGAGGATGGACGTTTTCGGGTCGGCCCTGAGTCTGCAGGCGCCGTTCCAGGACCAGTATGTTATCGACGTAATGGCAAACTTGCAGTGACCGACATTAACCTGTGTTTAGGAAAAATTCAGGCTGATTTTTTCCCTAATATTTTTGGCCCAGAACAAAACCAGCCTTTAGATAAGACAAGTTCAGTACAAGCTTTTGCAGACATCGCGAAAATCATTGACGATGGACGTTGCGCTGAAGACGTAGCGGAAGGTTTTCTAGCGATTGCTATTCAACACATGGCGCAAGCCATCAAAAAAATATCCATTGCCCGTGGTTATGACGTGTCCAATTATGTGCTGAACTGTTTTGGTGGTGCAGGTGGACAACATGCTTGTTTGGTGGCTGAAAAGTTAGGCATTAAAACTATATTTTTACATAGTTATTCTGGCATATTATCAGCTTACGGTATGGGATTAGCCGATATACAAGTAGAGCGCCAGAAGGTAGCAAGCCCACTGATTCAAAGTGGTGACATGCAGGCCATTGATATGGCTGTTGAGCAACTTAAACTAGCTAATATGCAAGACTTAAACAGACAAGGCTTAAACAATAACCACATCACTCATCACTGTACTGCTTTACTCAAATACCTCAATACCGACACCAGCCTTAACATCCCCATAGATACTTTTGCAGCCATGCAACAAAACTTTAAAGAACAGCATGAACAACAGTTTGGCTTTAGTGGGACCGCTCTCAGTGGATCTGCCGGCAGTGCGCCTAGTAAAGCCATAGTGATTGATACTTTGATTGTTGAATCTTTTGGTGGCGCCGAAAAAATTTCAGAAGCCAAACAAACGATAACCAGCGACGTGCCCATAAAAATACAAAACGTTAGGCAAATTTATAGCCAGGGTGAATGGTTAGAGACCCCTGTCATAAAGCTATCCTCACTTAAATTTGGTCATGAAGTAACTGGCCCAGCTATTATTGTTGAGTCTACAGGCACCATTATTGTTGAAAAAAACTGGCGAGTGAAAGTCAATGTTAATGGCCATTTGGTGCTTCACTTTGAGAAAGTAAAAACGACATTAGACTCAGTCTCATCTTTATCTTTATCCTTACAACAAAACACGCTAGGTAAGGCAGACCCAGTCACACTAGAGCTATTTAACAGTGCTTTTATGAGCATAGCGCAGCAAATGGGCATAGTGCTGCGTAATACGTCACAGTCAGTTAATGTTAAAGAACGTTTAGACTTTTCCTGTGCCATTTTTGATGCCACTGGGAACTTGATTGCCAACGCACCGCATGTGCCGGTGCATTTAGGCTCAATGGATGCCAGTGTCAAAGTGATTATTAATGGTACTCAATCCATCAATGCAGGCGACGTATTTGTACAAAATAACCCCTACAACGGTGGCTCTCACCTACCCGACATTACAGTTATTACCCCAGTATTTGACTCGGCTAACGCTAATATTTTATTTTATGTCGCCAGCCGTGCCCACCATGAAGACGTAGGAGGTATTGCACCGGGTTCCATGTCTTCGCTGGCCACAGATATCCACCAAGAAGGCATATTACTAGACGGCGTAAAACTAATTGAACAAGGGCATTTTCAAACTGAGCGTATTGAAAAGCTTTTTTCTTCAGGTGATTATCCAGCTAGAAATATTGCCCAAAATATGGCTGATTTAATGGCGCAAACCGCTGCTAATAAAACAGGTGTAAATGAATTACTGAAGCTGGTCGAGCAGCATAGTCTTAAAACCGTTTATGCTTATATGCAACATATCCAAGACAGCGCCAAAACCTCAGTACAAAAAGTGCTGGCTAGATTACAAGATGGTGAGTTTAGTTACCCGTTAGAATCGGGTGCCACCATTGTTGTTAAAATCATTATTGATAAAACCAAATTAAAGGCATGTATTGATTTTACAGGCACAAGTGAGCAACAAAACAATAATTTGAATGCCCCAAAAGCCATAACTCAAGCTGCTGTGATGTATGTATTTAGATGTTTGGTTAACGATGATATCCCGCTTAACGCAGGCTGCATGCAAGCGCTAGATATTATTGTGCCTGAAGGCTCGTTACTTAATCCATATTTCCCGGCGGCGGTAGTAGCAGGTAATGTTGAAACTAGCCAAGCGGTGACCAATGCGCTATTTGCTGCCTTAGGTGTATTAGGTTCAAGCCAAGGCACTATGAATAACCTCACCTTTGGAAATGAACGTTATCAGTATTACGAAACAATTTGTTCCGGCAGTCCTGCGGGAGTTATGCCTTCAGGGGAAGGTTTTAATGGTGTAGCCGCAGTGCATACCCATATGACAAATACCCGTATGACCGACCCCGAAATACTAGAGCAACGTTACCCGGTGATCCTCAAAGAATTCAGAATTGACCGCAATTCAGGTGGCAAAGGTAAATACAATGCAGGAGACGGTATTACTCGCACCATTACCTTTTTAGAAGATATGCAGTGCTCGATTTTATCAGGACACCGAATAACCCCACCCTTCGGTCTTAACGGCGGTGAAGCGGGACGGATTGGACGCAACTGGTTAACAAAACCCAACGGCGAGCATCAATATTTAGCAGGATGTGAGCATACTACGGTTAACGCTGGGGACAGTATATCTATTCAATCACCCACTGGTGGAGGGTTTGGAAAAGCCGATGGGTGATGTACCCGCCTATCTCATAATAAGAAACAAGTAAGTTAAAACCTATGTTAAAACGTATTAAAAACATCGGCCCAGGTGCCTTAATTGCGGCTGCGTTTATTGGCCCAGGAACCGTTACTGCTTGCACATTGGCAGGAGCAAATTACGGCTACACCCTGCTGTGGGCTCTACTGTTTGCTACTGTCGCCACCATTATTTTGCAAGAAATGTCTGCTCGATTGGGGTTAGTCACCCAACAAGGTTTAGGCGAAACACTGCGAATTATGCTGAATCAGTCTGTCTGGAAATGGCCACTATTTAGTTTGATTATGGTGGCTTTGTATCTGGGTAACGCAGCTTACGAAGCCGGCAATTTATCAGGCGCAGCATTAGGCATTCAAGCACTAACAGATGAAAGACGGTCGCTTTACCGCATTTCTGTTATCGTAATTTCGCTGTTAGCGGGTATTTTATTGTGGCGCGGTTCATATAAACAGATTGAACGTATGTTACTTGTGTTAGTGGCGATTATGGCACTAGCATTTATTGCCACTTTTATCTCAGTAGGACCAGACTTAACGGCGCTTTTTAAAGGACTTACCACACCCAACATTCCAGACGGTAGCCTATTAACCGTTATCGCTCTTATTGGTACAACAGTCGTGCCCTACAACTTGTTTTTACATGCCTCTGCGGTAAAAGCTAAGTGGTCATCGATTAACGATTTAAAACATGCTCGTGCAGATACTGCTACCGCCATTGGACTAGGTGGTTTGATTACAATATTGATAGCTTCCACCGCCGCAGCCAGCATCTTTGGCAGCGGTTTGAACATATCAGGGGCCGGCGATATGGCGACACAATTGGAGCCACTATTCGGTTCACTTTCAAAAACCATGTTAGGCATGGGCTTTTTTGCAGCGGGTTTAAGCAGTTCAATCACTGCCCCTTTAGCTACCGCCTATGCAGTGACAGAAATATTAGGGATCAAAGGCGGCACTTCGTCGCGAGTCTTCAAACTAATTGCCCTAAGTGTAATTTTTAGTGGTGCATCCTTTGCGTTAACCGGCATCAAACCCATAAGTATTATACTGACCGCACAATTTGCTAACGGATTATTATTGCCTATTATTGCCATGTTTTTGCTGGTTGTGATGAACCAGAAAAAACAGTTAGGGCAATACGTGAATAAATGGTTAGGCAATACGTTGGGTGCAATAGTCGTGATAGTGACTGCAGGGTTAGGTATCCGGTTGATAATGAGCGCTACTGGGGTGCTTTGACCTGTAACGTCAATATTGCTTGAAAGAGCAGAATTAATCGAAAACTAATCTGAGTCAAAAGCAATGTTGAACTGCCTTAATGGGAGTGGGAGTGGGATTGGGAGTGGAAGTGGGAATGGGAATGAGAATGGGAATGGGAATGAGACTATGGCCTTAAGGTGATAATTACTTAACTTACATAACACTCAAAATCGATCTTTACAAAGACACCCAAAATAATACGTTACCCAATCACAGCATGATCAACAATCACAAAGTAGTGGGTAGCTTTTCATTTAACGTTTTAAAGTGAGGAGTTTGAGATTGTTTAGAATTTGACAAAATGATTTGAATTAAATGGGTCGTCCAGCTGCAAAATGCAGGCAATATGGATGAGCACACGTCGTACGAAATTTATCAAACACCTCATCTTATAAACTTAAATAAAAATCTTAAAATACTAAGTTGATTTTTAGTTCATAAGTGGCTTTATGAAGCAGGTCGAAAGTTTTTATTCATTTGTATGAGTCAATGGATATTAACTATAAATTGACTTGTCCGTTGAATTCAAACAAAGCGTAACAACGTTTTAGCTACCATAACTTGAATATGCTGATGACCTGTGTGTTCTTTAAAATGGTTCATCGATTGCTTTGTTCTTTCGGCATAACAAAATGGTTTTTCAAACTCGGTAGTGAGGGTGAGCCCTGTTCGTCTGATTCGCCTAAATTTTTCAGAATGGGTTGTTGTTGATCGATATGTTCTGCTTTGTCATTTCTGATTATCTTGCCAGTATGTCGACTATCTCAGAGTAATCTTTGAGGGGAAATATGATACTTTTAGGCATATTTTGTTTTATCGACTTTAATCGCTTTTTAATGCCGGTGTGATTTGAAGTTTCTAGGGTCCTCGCCATTTTGGTTCGAATAGGATTAAGGTCAACATAAGCCATACAGGACAGTAATGCAGCTTCATCTAACAACGCTTGAGATTTAAACCTTCCTTCCCAGAACCTGCCCTACATTCATCCTCTTTGTTGGCTTGCCGGGCAATGTACTCATTTAGATTTCGCATCAGCCAGCTAATGTCATGAAACGTCTGCGATATTCGGTAATGGTGTCATCTAAGGTGAGCTGCTGGCCTTGGCTTATGGGAACTCATCTGGCAAACATTTGGTTGAGTTATGTGCCTTTGTGTAGGCGATGCCAACGCTAAACAACGTCATAGTCTGACCACTCTTGGGTTTACTTCACATCCTCATGCAACACAACATGTACGTGATTAACCATCACCGCATAGGCACCCTAATCTATGGCGAACACGGAAGATAAAAATAACAATCATTTTTAACCAGGCCGCAGCGGTGTTAATAGCTATATCCAGAATAATTATCTACACCCCACAAAAAAAGCGCCTTACGCAACGGGAAACGCGAGATAATTAGGAAGATCCAATCAACTAATTTGACAACTACGAGGTTGGGGCACAACGTCAATCCTTTGATTTGTTTCCTCATCAAAGCCTAGCCTAGCTTATCTTGATAAATAGACAGACTGTTATGGGTGGCTTGGTAATTATGTTCAGTGGACAGGCCGTGAAACAATTCGCTCGTTTGCACTTAAAAATATTGGAGAGTTCGCTACTATGTTGTCATTTTAGTCCGACAACAGAATGGCGGCATTTATCGCACAAGTCATAAGCGACAATAAATTTTGAACATGTTTTTCAGTCGTTTCGTATTGATTTTTGTTAGTTACAATCTCAACTAGAACGCAACTTAGTCAAATTGACTCTGAACCTTTAATTGGCTCAGACCTTTTATTTCTATTTTTATTTTTATTTTTATTTTTATTTTTATTTTTATTTTTATTTTTATTTTTATTTAGAAATAAATACTACCATTTACGGTCTAGTTACTTATAAGTTACAAAAAGAGGCGCCTTATGAACCGAAGAAAATTTATCACGTCAACTATTGCAGTGACCGCAAGCCTAGGATTAGGTAGCACCATGTTTTCGGCTTTTGCTGAGCCCGCGTTCAAAAAAACCAAAACTGCGCTCGCAGTACAGCAGGAATGGCGCGAGTTGCTTCCTAAAGGTTACAACGACAGCTTAGTGTTAACGCCTATTGAATTGAGTGAGCAAGAATGGCAACAGCGTCTTAGTTCAGCTGCCTTTAAAGTGCTGCGAGATGAGCAAACAGAGCGGCCTGGTTCCTCTGCCTTAAATGAACAGCATAGTGAGGGCGTGTATGCCTGTGAAGGGTGTGATTTGCCGTTATTTACGTCAGCAATGAAGTTTGAAAGTGGTACAGGGTGGCCTAGTTTTATCACACATATACCTGGGCATTTGGCGACTAAAAGGGATTATAAAATGATTTGGCCACGAACCGAATATCATTGTATACGCTGTGGTGGACATCAGGGCCATGTGTTCGATGATGGCCCTAAACCCACTGGTCAACGCTGGTGCAATAACGGTGTGGCACTGAAGTTTATAGCGATGAACCCCAGCTAAGTATAATTGATTGACCAAAAAGTAGGTTTTAACCAGCTAACACCATGGAAAATGCTGACCTTGCAAACCCTACCAGAACGTTACTAAAATAAATGTAGTCGGTAAATGAACACTTCAAACATGACAAAATTGATGTCGGGTTCATTGACATTTTACCGACATAAAAACCAGTCATTCGATTAATCAAACGATACTGACTGGTCATCGTTAAACGGAATAGTTAAACGGAATAGTTAAACATCATAAATCAACAAGACACACTTCGTAACAGTAATGCCGTCTCTTTTGCTCGAAGGTGGCTGTCAGAGTCGAACATACCAAAATAACGTCTTGCCCTACCACACTGATGGGGAGACCTATATTTGAGTCACCATAATCTGATATCAAAAATTAGCATGCGCTAATCTGAGAGTGTTCCCTAACTGTGCTTTAGTTAATGTTAGAATAGCCGTTCGCGCATCAGCACTAATATCAATAAAACGCAGGGCAACGGTAACCGACAAGATACTTAAAACAACAATCACAATAATAAGTTCAATTGGAGTAAACCCCCTTCTTATTATTTCCGAAAATCTTATAGTGACCCAAAACTCCAACCTCAACCCTCAACCCTCCAAAGCACTTTAGCAAGAAAACACATAACTACCTCATATTAATGATAATAGAAATAAATAAAGAGTCTAAAAATAGTAAAATAGCGCCCTGTTCTTTTCAAAAAATCTACGTTGACAGCGTTCATCAACATGACGTCCATTTTGATAACCGTATAAATTTTTGTCCGAACTATCAATCATCATGAAGCCACGATTTAATTGAATATTATTTAAGAGAAGTGTTTTATTTTCATATTTTTTTAGAAATATTATGAGGAGGGTAAAACAGAGCTGCTGAAATCTGTTTCTTTCCTCGATGTGAAGTTAATGCCATCCCATATCAATAGGATGGCATTAATAAGTATTGTTAGTTACAAATAATCAGCTACTTAATTTTAGTATTTGGTTATTAACAATTTACCACCCACACTGACGGTCAGCATTTTGCTCATCTAACCAAACTTTCAGAGGTGCAAAATACGCCTCAATAGTGGATGCATCCATATCTCGGCCACCCGTCATTGTTTGCAAAGCCTCTTGCCAAGGCTGACTCTTACCCATTTCAAGCATGTCATTTAAAGCTGTTCCAGCATCTTTACTGCCAACAATTGAACAGCGATGCAATGGCTCTTCACTGCCAGCAATATCGCACAATGCTTTATGAAATTGGAATTGTAAAATATGTGCTAAGAAATAGCGTGTGTAAGACACGTTGGCAGGCACATGATATTTAGCACCTGGGTCAAAAGCATCAGCATCTCTGCTTACAGGAGCAGATACGCCTTGGTATTTTTCACGCAGTTCCCACCACAACTCGTTGTATTTATCTGGCGTGATGTCCCCTGCTAAGACCTGCCAGCGCCATTGATCAACCATTAAGCCAAAAGGAATAAACGCGATTTTATCAAGCGCTACTTTTAATAACATACCTATGTCGTTTGAAGTGTCAGGAATGTCATCGATTAATCCGAGGCCTTTTAAATACTTGGGAGTAATCGACAAAGCAATAGTGTCACCAATTGCTTCGTGGAAACCGCTATTA
The DNA here is from genome assembly GCF_913058035.1 of uncultured Paraglaciecola sp. Lineage (GTDB taxonomy): Bacteria > Pseudomonadota > Gammaproteobacteria > Enterobacterales > Alteromonadaceae > Paraglaciecola. The sequence continues at coordinate 39,347 of NZ_CAJXPA010000006.1, forward strand.
GCAGAACCACGATAAAGAATGGGAAGGTCTTTATATGCACGTTGATAATAATTGTGACCTAACTCGTGGTGAATAACGTTAAATTCTTCACCGGTTATTTGAATACACATCTTAATACGCAGATCTTCTTTACTGTCTATGTTCCAAGCAGATGCATGACATTGCACATCACGTCCAGGTGGCTTTTGAAACATTGAACGTTCCCAGAACGTTTCGGGCAATTGTGCAAAACCCAAGGATGAGAAAAACGCTTCCGCTTCTTTGACCATTCTAATTTCATCGTAGCCTTGGTCAGCCATTGCTTTTGTGACATCAGGGACGTTCATTTCTTGTTCTGGTTTCACAATGTCGTAAATGTTACCCCAGCTTTGCGCCCACATATTTCCTAAAAGATGTGCCGGAATAGGCTGGTCTAGCGGCACAGTCTCTTCACCATAATGCTCAGATAACTCGGCTCGTACATGGCATTGCAAGGCTTCATAAAAAGGCTTTACTTGGCCCCAAAGTCGGTCTAATTCTTTTGGGAATTCAGCGGCTGGCATGTCATATTTAGCACGCCATAATTCAGAAGTATTTGCAAAACCTAGCTCTTTAGCACCTTCATTAGCAATCACCACTTGCTCCGCATAAATACCTTTCATGGGTTTTGAAATTTCGCGCCAACCTTGCCAATATTCTTGAAGTAATTCAGGATCACGGCTTGTGGCCATTTCAGCGCTCATTTGCACTAAAGACAAACAAATACCATCATCTCTACAGTACTCACCAGCCCCATAAATGCTGGTCATTTCAGAACCAATTGCTGCAAGTCGTTCAGCCTTTACAGGGTCTGCAGGTGGTGCTATTTCAAGTGCAGCTTTTAGGAGTTCTAATTGGCGTCTAGTATCCGCGTCAACTTCTACATCGTTAAATTTGGCTGCTGCAACGGCATACTGAGCGCTCAATACCGATGTTTGCTCTTTAAAATATGCGTTGACTTTGCCAGTATCGAAATTGATATGGGTTGCATAAGCCCATGAAGCGTGGGCTGCAGGCGTTTCTATCTTTTCCATTTCACTGGCATATTGTCCTAAAAATTCATTTGCGTCTGCAGCCGTTAAGGTCACAGCGCTGATAACTGTTTCAGGCTTGCTTGTGGGAGCGCAAGCAACGCAAGCAGCCAAAACGGCGACTGATATTAGGGTTTGTTGTATTATTCGCATTATTTTCCCTGTCGTTTTTTATAGTAATTAGACATTAAAAAAAGCAGAAAGGACAATCAATGAAACCTGACTTGGTAAGCGTCGCACTGATGATTTCTGTTACTAGTAAATTACAGTCATTGTTGAACAAAGACTGCAAATGGGTCAAGTCATTTGATCATTAAAACTATTCAAAAAATGTTAAAGATCTTGATGTGTTTTGAATTTAAAAGAATGGCATTAAAGGGATCGTTGTCAATTTAAATAACAGTTTTCTCGCCAACTTGTGGGGTGTTAAGAGAGGTTGAAAATTGATATTGCTCAAATCAGATATTAAGCAGTACACAACGTTAACCAGGCATCTGACGGGTTAACGGAAACGCCGGGTGCATTGAGCTCGTTATAAAACACTTGCCCATGACTTGGTTTATCTAAACCGATCAGCGCTCTTAACTCAGCGCTCTTAACAATGATGTCTTTCCAGCTTACGTCCGGCCTAACTTCATATTGAACGGGCCAGCGTTAAACCTGAGTGTAATGTCTTACAGATAACTGTGCTCTTCCACCATCAAGCTAACATCTTTTAATTCTAGCACCAACTGACACTGCGCCACTTTTATTTAGTAAACAAAAACATAACAGAATCAATATTGTAGCAAGTTGCTTTATATTGATATGTATTCATAAACCTCAACACATTTCTATAAATGCATCGACAAAACGTTGCGGAGACTCAGCGTCCATATTGAAATATAGCGATGGCTCGATTAGCTCAATTTCTATGACCGCAAACTCACTTTTATGTCGTACTAAATCTATGCGTGCGTACAATACATCTGCGGGTAAAGCTGCTAAACAGTGTCTTGCAGTAGTCAACATCTCTTCGCATGGTTGAATTGATTTGAGTTGTCCTCCATGCTCTTCTTGTACTCTGAAGTCACCTAGTCCAGGCTGTTTTAAAATACTATGACTATATTGCCCAGCAAAATAAAAAAGTGAGTATTCACCTTCTTCAATTATACCATTTAAAAAAGGCTGCAACATAAACTCACGTTCAGAAAAAACAGTTTTCAATAGGTCTGATTGTTCTTCAAGAACTTCTGCTGTCATCCTGTATGTATGATCTGCGTTAGCACTAACTAAAGGTTTTAAGACTATTTCTGATGTATTAAAATGACTAAAACCAAGTTGCAATTCAGCTAATGAAAAAGAGTCGAACCAGAGTGTAGGTACAATATTAATACCTTGATTTTGTAAATCTTTTAAGTAGCTTTTACTGATGTTCCACTCAACAATTTTTAAGCTGTTTTGTAATTTAGCGGATGAGGCCTCAATACGTTGCAAACACGCCATAAAATCTTCAACATCATCCTGATAATCCCAGGCCGTACGGATTACCACTACATCATAAACATTCCAATCAACATCAGTTTTTCGCCAAGATACCTCCTCAACTAACCAACCAGCCACTTTTAATGGTTCATATAACATTTGGTCGTGATGAAAGAAATCTTCGAGACTGTCCATAGATAAAAATGCACAATGTTTCATAAGTGTCTTCCCCATTATATTTTTGATGGACGTTATCATAATAAACCCAACCGTTTTTTTCACTATAGATCGTAAATTTTATATAACAATAAGCTAACAATAACTATTCAGAGATCATATATTTTTACAAATGAGCTTATGTATCTTGCTTCGTGTAAGTTAGTATGAGCCTATCAGATTTGGTAATAGAGAAAAGCAGTATGAAAAATAAGTGGCTTAAAGGAATATTACCCTTAGTAATACTGGTGATTGGTTTTGCCGCAATGGCGACTATAGAGGCCTCTGGCGAAAAAGATGAAGATAATGAGCCAGTAGATATTCGCCCCACGGTAAAAATAGAAACCGCTATAGCTGAAGATTATCAAGTTAGAATAACCAGCTACGGAGAAGTGCGCCCATTAGAAAGTACAATGGTGTCGGCACAAGTATCAGGCGAGGTGCTTACTTGGCACCCTAATTTTGTGCCTGGTGGTTTAGTTTTTCGTGGTGATACCCTATTTACTATCGAGTTGGACACGTATGAGGCGGCATTGTTACAAGCCGAGGCTGACCTTAGCTTAGCCAGAGCAAACTTAATTGAAGAACAAGCCAAAGCTGAAGTAGCTGAACGAGAAGCAAAAGGCAGCAAAGTATCTGACCTGTATTTACGTAAGCCGCAAATGCTTAGTGCTCAAGCGTCTATAAAATCAGCACAAGCAAGATTTAAAATAGCTCAACGGGACTTAGATAATTGTGCCATTAAAGCTCCTTATGATGCCTTAGTCGTTAGCCGTGATCTTGGGGTTGGGCAATACGTTAATCAAGGTTCTCAAGTAGGGGAGCTTTATAATATCGAATCTGCAGAAGTATCGATTCCTATTGCAGGTTTTGATAAAGAGTTTTTACCCAGTGACATTACTCAACACAAAGCGACTATTAGTACTAAGGGTTACAATGCTATTACTCGTGAAGGAAAAGTTGCACGTGATTTAGGTATTATCGATCAAAGCACACGCATGAGTCAGCTGGTAGTGAGAATCGAAGATCCTTACGGCTTAAAATCGTCTGTACCACCATTAAAATTTGGACATTATGTAGAGGTTAGTTTTGCTGGAAAAACGCTAAATCAAGTTTATCGTTTACCTCAAGAATTGGTGACTAACCGTATTATATGGTTGTTAGACGAAGAACAACAAATGCAGCCTCAACGGGTTGAAGTTTTGCGTGAAGAAGGTACCTATTTTCTGATTAGTGAGGGTCTGCAAGACCAAGACATACTAGTTACCACCTTACCTGAATACCCTCAGAAAGGTATGAAAGTCAAAATTGCCGAGCCAAAAGAAGACTTAGTCGTTCAGAAATTATTATAAGGGCAACACCATGTCTACTGAAAATACAGGCAATTTACCTACCGAACCACACACTCCTGAACCAAAACAAACAGGCCTGATTGCATTTTTTGCGAATAACTCTGTTGCCGCCAACTTAATGATGATGTTCATTATTATTATGGGAATTTTTAGTTATTTCACTATTCAGCGGCAAATGTTCCCTAATTTTGAAATTAATTATATCAATATTAGCGCCGTCTATCGGGGTGCTTCACCTCAAGAGATTGAACAAAGCATTTTAATTAAAATGGAAGAAGTGCTCAAAGATATTACTGAAATAAAACAAAGCACATCTCGTGCTCGTCGCGGTAGTGGCTCAATTTCTTTGGAAATAGATGCAGACGAAGAGTTGTCTGAAGTGTTAGATAAGGTGAAAGCTAGGATAGATAGTATTGCTACTTTTCCTGCTGAAATGGAGCCGCCCAACATATCCCAAATTGAATTCCGCCAAGACGTAATCGAAATGGCACTTGTGGGTGATCTGCCCATACGTGATTTAAAACCCATTGCCAAACAAGTCGAAGATGAGCTGATGGCATTACAAAACGTATCATTGGTTCAATTAGAGGCTCCCGAAGATGAAATAGCCATAGAAATTAAACCAGAAACATTACGTAAATATAATTTGTCTATTGCTGATGTTACCCAAGCAATTAGACGCTTTTCTACCGATATATCCGCCGGACAGTTGCGCACTGATTCAGGTGTGGTAGCAATAAGAGTAGAGAATCAACTTTACACGGGTGATGAATTCAGAAAAATACCAGTCAAAATTGGCGACAACGGTGCCAAAGTATTACTTGAAGATGTAGCACAAATTAAAGATGGGTTCATTGAAGGTGAACGATATTTCAAATACTCTGGCGTAAATGCGATGTCTTTCAATGTTAAGGCCACTAAGGACCAGAGCTCTGTGCCTATAGCTGAATCAGTACAAGCCTACGTAGAAGCGCGCAACAAAACATTACCTCAAGGATTAGAACTAAAAATCTTAGTGGACATGACCTTTTATTTGAATGCACGTCTTGACATGATGCTCAAAAATTTATTTCAAGGCGCGCTTTTAGTGGCCTTAATGTTGACAATATTTTTGCGTTTTAGATTAGCATTTTGGGTAATGTTAGGCCTACCTGTTTGTTTCTTGGGTGCCATAATGATGATGCCAGTTTTTGGTGTGACTATTAATGTTCTATCTTTGTTCGCCTTTATTATGGTGTTGGGAATAGTGGTGGACGACGCGATTGTGATAGGTGAAGCCGCATACACTGAGATTGAAGAAAAGGGAGGCGGTGTAGAAAGTGTTGTTCGAGGCGCAAAAAAAGTCGCCAAACCTGCTACCTTTGGGGTGTTAACTACCATAGCTGTATTTGCACCCTCATTGTTTTCAAGTGGCCCAGAGGCTGCGTTTTTCACAAACATTTCAATGGTGGTGATTTTATGTTTAGTATTTAGTTTAATTGAGTCTAAATTGATCCTACCAGCACATTTGGCCAATATGAAATTTACGCCAATCAAACCAGATAGTTGGCGAGCACGATTTAACAAACGATTCTTTAATTTTGTAAACGGTCCGTACAAAAACTTTATCACACGTTGCATTGAATGGCGCTGGTTCGTATTTGCAACCTTCATCGCCATTTTGGTGATGAGTTGGGGCCTGATACAAGGTGATTACGTTAGAACGGTTATGTCGCCCAAAGTCGCCCATGATTTTCCGGGCATTAATATTCAAATGAATGAAAATGTTTCAGACCAAACAACAATTGATACGCTCAAAACAATAGAATCGATGGTCTTTGAGGTAGATAAGAAAATTGTGGAAGAATACGGCAGCACAATGATGAAAGATATCATGGTGTTTAATCAAGGTCGGACAGCTGGCAGGATTTTAGTACCTTTAGTGGATGAAGATGAACGTCATTTTGACGCTTTTGAATTAACCAGAAGATGGCGTGATGCGATGCCAATCATCCCGGGTATGAAGTCTATTACTATTCAAGATAATCTTGTTGGTGGCCCTAGCAGTGATGGTGAATTTGGCTTTATGTTGTTTGGTGCAGATATTGATTTACTGAATGCCGCAGGTCGTGAATTCATCTCCATGTTGCAACAACAAGAGGGATTATTTGACATCAGCTCAAGTATAGATCCAGCCAGTAAAGAGATCCAAATTGATTTATTACCTGTTGCTTACGATTTGGGTTTAGACTTAGCTAATATCGCCAACCAAGTGGGTGCCAGCTTTTTTGGTGGTGAAGCACAAAGAGTGATTCGTGACGGAGAAGAAGTTCGAGTTATGGTGCGTTATCCTAAACTCACTCGTGAACGCTTTTCTGAACTTAAATATGCGATGATTACCACCCCATCGGGGCAAAAAGTGATGTTAGGTGATGTAGTCACTCTCACAGAAACACCCGGAATTAACTTTATACGCCGAGAACAGGGTTATAGAAGTGTCTATGTATATGGGTCCATTGACGAAGAAGTCGTAGAGCCAAATACTGTAATTGAACAAGTTGAAGAAAAGTTGTTGCCACAACTAAAATCTAACTTCCCTGGGGTAAAGTCTGAGTTGGGTGGTTCCATTGAAGAGCAGCAGGCTCAAGAAAGCGAACAGTACACATTCTTTATTATAGGCATGTTAATGATATTTATATTACTGGCCATACCGTTAAAAAGTTACGGTCAACCATTGATTATTATGTCAGTTATACCATTCAGCTTGACCGGTGCAATATGGGGACATTTTATCTTTGGCCTAGACCTAAGCATGTTGTCAGTATTTGGATTAATTGCAGCGGCAGGAGTAGTGATTAACGATAGCTTGGTAATGACGGATTTTGTTAATCAAAGACGAAAACAGGGATATGCTTTATTAACTGCGGTAACAGAAGCTGGTTGTGCTCGTTTTAGAGCGATCACTTTGACTTCAATTACTACCTTTGTGGGTGTTTTGCCTATCATGTTTGAAACCAGTACTCAGGCAAAAATTGTTATACCTATGGCGGTAGGACTTGGCTTTGCAGTGCTCTACGCCACACTAGTAACCTTAATATTGGTACCTTGTTTATATATGATCTTAGAAGATCTTAAAGCAGGGTTTATATGGTTATTCCGCATGGCATCGCGTCTAGTTAATCGTATAAAAAGCTCTAAGGAAAACGCCACACCATCAGAGGTTTAGTTGCTCACATAAGACAAAAAACATCATATAGATGTTTTTTGTCTTAAATCCTGACTATTCAAGCGAGATTAAAGAGTATATGGATATAACTGTAATATCACAAAGCGAAGCGCAAAAACGCGTTGAACAAATTCACGCATTTACACGCGAACTAGCGCAACTAAAACAACAAGATGTTGTCTCATTAACCCCTCAACAATCAGCCAAGATCGCTACTTATCATTTGCAGCTCACATCAGACTTATCCAATACTTTTGATATTGATACCAATGTGCAATCCCAACAGTTATCGTTAGGTATGAAAATTGCCTCACTGGCTGGTGCCTTGGCAATGGCGAGTAGTTTATTCTTTCTTTTTTATCAATTTTGGGGACATCTAACAACTATCACTCAAGCCAGTGTTTTAGTGATTTCGCCACTCTTACTTTTTATTCTGACCTTAACGCTGGCAGATAAAGAAAAACATGCATACTTTTCAAAAATGTCCGCACTAGTATGTTTCGCTAGTTTTGTGCTTAATATTTCTATGCTCGGGCAAATTTTTAATATCACACCTTCTCCCAATGCCTTTGTCACATTTTCTGCTTTTGCATTTCTTCTGGCTTATACCTGTAATACAAGATTAATGTTGATATTCGCCATAGGCTGCGCATGCAGTTTTATAGCTATGCGACTAGGAACTTGGAGTGGCATATACTGGCTAAACTTTGGTGAGAGGCCAGAAAACTTTTTTATACCCGGTATTTTACTGTTTGTTATTGGGTACTTTGGTAGGCATAAACAATTTAACGACTTTAGCAGCACATACAGAATAACGGCACTAATGATTATATTTTCACCCATATTAGTACTCGCGAACTGGGCTCAAATCAGTTACCTCACATTTCCAAATGAGATAATTGAAGGGGCATATCAAACACTAGGCTTTACTCTGTCTGCAGCACTTATCTGGTTGGGAATTAAACAACAAAAGAGTGACGTAACCAATACTGCTAACGTTTTTTTATTATTGTTCATCTACACTAAATTCTTTGATTGGTGGTGGGATTTGGTGCCCAAATATGTATTTTTCTTTTTAGTAGGATTATCTGCTTTACTCGCACTTTTGGTGTTTAAACGTATTCGCAACATCTATTTATCTGTGGAGACACATATATGAAACGCTATCTCACACTAGGTTTATTGATCCTCATTTTAACTAACATCATGTTATTTGTAGGCGTTTGGATTAACCGCACAGGTCTAGCAACATCTGAATTGGTCTTAACGGAACGAGAGCTCAGTCTTCCTTACCTGAATGTTTCTCAGCAAGAAGACTCAGGATTAGCATTGCAGATAAAATGGCGAATCCCAATCCAAGGAACTGATCCAAGCCATCGCTATAATTATCAACGTTATATTGATATTACTGAGACTGAGCTGGTATCCCTTGGTTTTGAGCCTAAACGATCAATTCAAAGATCGAATGTATTAAAGAAAGAATTGTATTGGGCACTAGAGTTTGATGGCGAGTTATATCAAAAACAATTGAGTATTATTGAAGATCATTATCAGATTTTTTTAGCAACTTTTACTAAAGATTCAGATAAAGAACAACATCGCCTAAAAATACGGCTAGAAGAAAGACTTGATGAAGAAAAGATACAATCCAGCCGTTTATTTCTCTTAGAAACAGCACAAAATTCAGAAGAATTGATAGAAAAATATATTAATCAAAAAAATATTTTGATTGTAAAAGGCCAAGCAAGACCTACTTATGACCAAAAAACCAATGCTTTTAGATTACATCTACATACTTTGTCGAACCCAGACATAATGCTTACGCGGGAGCAAATGTTGCTGCTTAAAGAGCTGAAACCAGTGGACACTAACGTTGTTAACAAACCTCGTTATACAGTCGATGTAAAATGGGGAAGTCGATTTGAACCTTGGGTGACCAGCTTAAAAAACTTAGCTGACTAACACACCTGAGCTAATCTATTTTTTTCGAGAGAATATATGAAAATTGCAGCTGATTTTAGTCAACGAGAAATAGTACACAGTGCCAATATGCAGTGGATAAACTCTCCTATGACAGGCGTCACAAGAAAACCATTAGACCGAGTGGGAAATGAAGTTGCACGAGCTACTTCAGTAGTACGTTATGCATCTGGTAGCCATTTTTCGCCCCACATACATGCAGGTGGAGAAGAGTTTGTAGTGCTTGAAGGTGTGTTTCAAGACGAATACGGTGACTATCCAGCAGGCTCATATATTCGCAATCCACCCCAGTCTAGCCATACTCCAAGCTCAGAAGAGGGCTGTGTAATCTTTGTTAAATTATGGCAATTCCAACCTGAAGATAGAACACTGGTGCGGTTAAATATAAATGAGTTAACGCCTGTACCACACTCAAGTGTGAAAGGTGTATCTGCCGTCTCGTTGTATACAGATAAACACGAACAAGTGTCTATTATTAATATCCAGCCAAATACACATCTAGAATTTACACCCGAGGGCGGAGCAGAATTATTTATTTTACAAGGCAGCGTAACAGAACAACAAGATACACTGTTACAACATAGTTGGTTGCGCGCTCCTATCGGTTGTTTGTTGTCTCTAAAAACAACTCAAATGGGTGCACAAATTTGGTTCAAAACAGGCCACTTAATAGATGTGGATCCTCAAGTACAAAGGGTAATGCAAGCTATTAAGTAATAATTTAGTAGGTTGGAAGATTACAGTCAAGATGATCGCTTGAGCGATCTCAAAATCTCTGCACAATGTCACCTGTCGAATAGGTATGGCAGGTGGCTTATTCTTTTTACTAATAAAATATCGGGCAACATAAATGTACTCGATGCACCTGCTTTCTAAATGTAAAGTGTTAAGTCTAGAACCGAAGCTGAAATTAGCGGCCAAATCAAAACTAAGAAGTGACCTATGCCAAAAATCGAACTAAAACCACTTGGCGAGATGGATGTTCAACTGAGCGAACGTCGGAGCTGGCTAAAAGTGCATCGTGTGGTCATCGACGTGTTATCGGTCAAGCTGACGGGTGATAAAATCAATCCAGAGTTGACAAGAAACGACGGGGCAGACTGGCTTACCGACAGCGATAACTTAACTCTAGGCGCACTTCACATTCGACTGACGTTGAAAACAGATGTCAGTGCACTATCTATGTCAAATACTGCGGCCAAATGAATATAGTCTCATGTATCATAGCCGTGACGACCAACATTTCTAGACAAGTGCACCTCACTCAATATAGCTGGATAAACCGAATACAGGCTGTTGCCGCAGGAGCAGTTGATTTTGAGACACGCAAGTTAACGTATACCCTTTACGAGCAATACTGAGTAAAGAGTTCTGGTTTAGTGTCCCCCATTTTAATGGCCTATTTACTACCGCCCTTCGGTCTTAAGACTACTTTTTATTTTGAAAAATGAGGGAATAACTATATTGATTTCGCTCCAATAGATATTTCTTATGAGTGCTCGGGCTCCACGAGTCATCACCGCCGACCCCCATATGTTGATGGTCTATGTGCACATGAATCACATCATCGGTCACTAACTCATGAGTGTGTTTAGCTGCGGCAAGCTGGTTTTGTGAATAGAAGCTTACTGCAAATAAAAACTCTCCCCGTACTTGTAACCCAGCTATTTCGAGCAGCCGGCAGTCGCTACGTAAGCCGTTATCAGTTGGAAAGATATAAGGAGTATGTAGCTCGTCTAAGCTCAAATTATATTCACCAAAACGTGCTGCTGATTTACGATCTGGGTAGTTTTCAAATGGTCCTAAACCTAACCATTTAACTTGAATATTGTCTTGTTTGGCTATCGCCAAACTGACACCAACACGGGGAAGCGGCGGCAGCACCTCATTTAAAAGTACGTCAATATCAATTTTCACTGCACCGCTTTCGTTGATGGTATAAGTCCATTGGGTTTGTGCACATAATTCATCTTCATATTCATAATCGAAGACACAGGTAATACGTATGTCTTCACTAGAAGATATCCCGTTAATTTTTTGACAGGTGCGTTGCCATTTACCTATGCCTGCATCCAACCAGCGAGCTTCCCATGCATTGGGATCGAGGTTATCCACTTCGCTTACACCAATATCGTTATCAAGGGGGGCTCGATAAAAATTATCAACCAGTGGACTGGCTATTACTGCTTTATTGTCTTGCTGCCAGCTTTTAATTAGGCCTGTTTGGCGATCGAATATCAGATTCAACCCTGTCCCTTGAATAACAATAGTTTCATTATTTTCATTTAAGCTGACATTTTTTTGAGTGTTTGACTGGGCACCTTGCTTAGCAAAATGAGTACTGATTAAACTTTGTCTATTGGCTAAAACAAACTGTTCAGTTGCCATTATATGACCTGCTTCTGCAAAACTGCAGTCGTTCGCAAGTTCTACGTCTAAGTTAAGATGATATTGAGCACCCTTTTCAAATGGTGTAATAGGTTTAATAATGGTGTTGAGTGTACTTTGCGGCGCGATGTTCAGCAGAAAACTGTCTTGTTCAACCACGACACCATTTTGCATTAGTCGCCAAACGAGCTTTTCGTTATCTGTGGCTCTAAACACATAATCACTGAAAATAGAAAGCGCATATTCGTTTTGAACTAAGGATGTTATCGCTTTCTTTTTCGTGATAGGCGCCAACATGAAACGAACATGTTGTTGGCTATATTTAGCTTCAAACAAACTAGGGTGGGCAGAACGGTCAGGAAATAGTAGCCCGTTAATACAAAACTGCCGATCATTCACTGTATCGCCAAAGTCCCCACCATATGCCCAATAATGCACGCCGTTTTTATCTATTTTTGATAACCCTTGGTCAACCCAGTCCCAGATAAAGCCACCTTGCAAACGTGGATATTCTTTAAAAGCTTGCCAATAGTCATTAAAACTACCTAAGCTATTGCCCATCGCATGAGCGTACTCACATAAAATAAGGGGCCGTGTTTCGCCAGGTAAACTGAGCCATTTTTTAATTGAATATTTAGGTACAGCCTCGTCTTCAAGATCATAATCAACACGCGCATACATAGGGCAGATAATGTCTGTTGCAGGTGTGTTAGCGCCACCGCCTTCATATTGCACAGGCCGTGATGGGTCGAAGTTTTTTGACCAGCCGTACATGGCATCATGATTTGCACCATAACCGCATTCATTACCTAGTGACCAGATAATAATAGAGACATGGTTTTTATCCCGCTCTACCATTTGTGCGTAACGCGACATAAACGCACCAGCCCATTGTGGATCAGCAGCTAATCTGCCCATAGGATACATACCGTGAGTTTCTATGTTGGCTTCATCCACTACATAAAGCCCTAATTCGTCACATAATTCATACCAACGAGGATGGTTCGGATAGTGGGCAGTACGCACTGCATTAAAATTGTTTTGTTTCATCAGCTTGATGTCAGTAATCATGTCTGATTCGGCTACCACATGGCCGCTTTCTGGATGATGCTCGTGGCGATTAACACCGCGTATTAGCAGTGGCTTGCCGTTTACACATAATTGCCCATCAATCATTTCGACTTTTCTAAAGCCAATATCGTAACTCTCTGCGTCAACAGTATTACCTTGAATATCTTGTAAGCTCACCACACAGCGATACAAATTTGGCGTTTCAGCAGTCCACTTTCGAGGATTTTCAAACGAAATACTTTGAAATACCACATCATCCCAACCACCTTTCTCATCGACTCGTTTGTTCTGAGTGGTTTGGGTATGAGGTCGACATATGGCTGTCTCACCATCAAATACTTGTACACTAACGGTATAATTATTCGGTGCATTAATGGACGTTTTGATAGCTAAAGTAGCATCGCGATAACAAGCGTCTAAATCAGGCGTGATGAATACATCCCGAATTTGTTGTTGTGGCTTGGTAAGTAATAGCACATCACGAAAAATACCACTTAACCACCACATATCTTGGTCTTCAAGATAACTACCGTCACTCCAACGTATCACCATTACGGCTATCTGATTTTTACCTGCTAGTAAAAACGGTTGCAAATCAAACTCGCTAGGTAAGCGGCTATCTTGAGAATAACCCACCCACTGACCATTGCACCACAAGTGGAACGCCGAGTTTACACCTTCAAAAATAATATGGTTTCGCTGGGCCAATTGCTCTTGGGTCACTCCGAATTCAGTCCGGTAACAGCCAGTTGGATTATCACTTGGGACAAAAGGCGGATTAACCGCAAAAGGATACTTTACATTGCAATAAATAGGCTTATCAAAGCCCTGAAGTTGCCAATTTGAAGGTACAGGTATTTTTTGCCAGCTATCGTTTATTTTTTCACTAATAAATGACTTATCCACCGCTTCAGGTTTATCAAATAGCTTAAATTCCCACTGACCATTTAATAATTGTCTTTGAGGGTTTTGTTTTTTACGAGCATCAACAAGAGTTTTATAGCCGCTAAGAGGACTATGCGCGTTAACTGTGTTTATGTGAGTGGATAATGGCGTTTCCCAATCTCGGCGCTGAATAATGTGATCTAATGACGTCATAGTGCTTCCCGTAGGCATATTAAATGCTTAATTTAGCATTTTGCTTATGTTGTCTAATGTAGCGAAAATACTTTGTTTATATTATGCTTAAAACTCGCAAAATTTTATCTAAAGCTATCATTTAATTTTATGAAAAATCACATTAAAGACGTACTCGATATTGGTCAAGATTGTTATGAACGCTTCATAGATTCAGATGTTCTGGCTGAAATGAAACATTTAGATATTACCTTAGCCGGATGTTCTAATTTATCAGGAAAATATTGCGTTTCACGCTCAGCTCCCCTTGAACACACGCTGTTTTATACGCTGAAAGGCCAAGGTAAACTGACCACTATTGACAATGAATATGCACTGGTTGCCAATACGTTAGCTATTTTACCCCCCAAACAGAGTTTTGAGGTAAGCATAGCAGCAGAAAAATGGGATGTGATTTGGCTAAACCTATCAAGTACAAAACGTTGGCAACATATCGCTTTAGATCGAGCCGTGGTCATTATCGAGCAAAAACTGAAACCATTACATTTTGCCATGGAGCTTTTGTATAGCGAACCAGATGCGACCTTACGCAAAGGTGTTATGCCGATATTAAGTTATTACCTCAATGCCACTCTGCAAGGTGACAATCAGAACAAAACAAACAATCGACTACACAATTTATTTCAAGAGATTGAAAAACGCCTTCAGTATGACTGGACGATAGCAGCAATGTGTGAACAATTGCATTATTCACCCCCCCATTTACACCGTTTGTGCCAAACACAATTCGGTAAGAGCCCGATACAAAAACTGATTCATCTGCGTATAGAGCGTGCAAAAAGTTTGTTACTTAATACCCGCTGGTCTATTCAACATATCGCTAGCTACGTCGGGTATACCAATATTTTTAATTTTTCAAAAAGTTTTAAAAAATTAGTCGGTGTTTCACCCAGTTTATTTCGACAAAGCAATCATTAGGCATAAGTGTTGAAGAGTTTTTAGCTGAAATTGAAGAGCAAATCGAAATTTTCTATTGGCTGTGTATCTCTTTATTACTAGGGATCTAAAATTAGCATACCAATAAATTGCAAAAGTTTAAGTTAGTTGCTCATACACACATATTCAATCGATGCTAATAGTAGGTGGCTATGAGTAACGTTTAATAAACAACTTGTTTTATGCTGCTCCATACTTTTATAAAGGTGACATACCTAAATTGAGTAACCTATCAAAGTTGAGTTGAGCGTACTTAATTTTACGAAGAGGTAACAACGGACGTTTAACAACCACACCGTCAGGTTCGAAAGTAAACATCACTCCGGGCGAGTCTAAGAAGATAATAGACGACTTATTTATGCTGAATGACTTTCCAGTAAGTGTTAGAAAATCACGAAATCTAATAAAACATTGATTTTTCAAACCGTATTCCTTATTTGTTTATTTGTTTATTAAAATTCAACGTTTTAAACGAAGCTTTGACCAAAATTTTTTGGGTGTAAAATCTAAAATTCACTTCAAAATAAGAATTTCGAAACTTATGACACCAATTTTAGCATTTGGTTTTTTGATTAATTGAAATAGATGCTATCTATTTCAATTGATCGCTAATTTACCCACGTGGAACTAAGACTACTCATATCGAAGAAAAATAACCTGAAAGTGTAGACTTAGACTCAATCTTACTTAACTTGATGTTCATCACCGAGCAGAAATAATGACAACCATTTATAACAATCACTTATAACAATCACTTATAACAATCATTTATGACAACCGTATTGAAGTTGATAAAATGCAGTAGAACTATCTTTCAAAAGCAGTTTATTATCTGCTGAATAGGCGATTCTGGGGTTATAACGGGTTTGTTAAAAGTAATCTGCAACCAGATTATTATTTGAACTAAGTGGAGGCTACCTCTTTGCTCCAACAATATTTGAAGTTAGTATTAAATACTAATCGGGTTGCTTGTATCGTTCTCAGAGCCTTAAGTATTAATCGTTCTCAGCGCCTTCAGTAATAACTGTACAGTAAAAGTTAAACAAAATATTGGTATTGGTCATTGACTAATTCTCATATCTACATAGGGTTAGTGGCACCGTAAATAGTGCGAGACACAGATAAACCCTTAGTTTTAAGACGTCACTGAACATGATAGAGGCATAAATGCAGCGTTATTTTGCAGAAAATTTGTTTGATGGAAAAACCATTAAAACCAATCAATTGATTAGCGTTGAAGACGGCAAAATACACTCAATTGAATCAGCAAAATTTCAAGATGATGCGATTCAATTTTCTGGCTTAGTCGTTCCTGGATTTGTAGATGTGCAAGTTAACGGTGGTGGCGGTGTATTGTTCAATAATCAACCCACTTTGCATACTCTGATGACGATGAGTCATGCCCATCAACAATTTGGTAGCACCTCTATTTTACCTACTCTTATCACAGATGATTTAACCACTATGCAATTGGCAGCTAATGCCATGGCCTCAGCCATCAAGCAAAATCTAAAAGGCATAGTTGGTATTCATTTTGAAGGTCCCCATTTAAGTCAGCCTAAAAAGGGTATTCACCCCTCTCAGCATATTCGACAACTTGGCCCTGAAGAAATGGCGGTATTTAAACGTACTGATTTAGGTTTAGTATGTGTCACCCTGGCTCCAGAAAACGTATCAGTCGAGATTATTAAGGAGTTGGTACAAGCTAAGGTAAAGGTGTGTTTAGGACACTCCAATGGAAGTGCCTCTCAGGCATTTGCAGCCTTAAAAGCAGGCGCACAAGGCTTCACCCATTTATTTAATGCCATGTCACCTTTGCAAAGTAGACAAGCAGGTATGGTTGGAGCGGCATTGTTAGACTCAACTAGTTATTGCGGTTTGATTGTTGATAACGAACATGTGGATACTACCAGTTGCCAATTAGCCATTAAATGTAAAACACCTGAGCGCATTATGCTGGTTACCGATGCGATGTCTCACGTAGGTAGCGAGCAAATTGAATTACAATTCGCCGGCATGACAATCAATCGACAGGGCAACAAATTAACTATTGAAGGTGGTAGATTAGCGGGCTCGACCCTAGATATGGCTAGTGCTTTTCGTAACAGTGTGCTGACGTTAGGCTGTTCTATTCAAAACGCCGCCAAGATGGCCTCCACTTCTCCAGCGACATTTCTAGGCCTACAGCAAAAAAAGGGACATTTAGCCGCAGGATTCGATGCAGACTGGGTTGTATTAACCGACCAATATTTTGTGAGTGCTACTTATATAGCAGGTGAGCAAGTATCCAGTTAAAACCAGACTTGACTTTATCGTTCTGGTTTATATAGTTTAACCTCTTTTGATGTCGAGCATGGCTAGTGTTAGCCACCTTTGGCCGCGACACTTGACGACTTCTTATGGTTTATCAACAAAACGTTTTGACAGTCAGTCGGCCTACTTAATGATGCCTTCAAGTTGCAGTAGTATTTTACTGTATGCACTGAAAAAACATCAAACTTAGAAGCGCACACCATTTTTTCACAAATATTTTACTTTTATGGGCAGAATATACGGCTAATTAAGCACACAGTGGTAATTATATGATAATACTATCAATAATCTTTTTTACTGGAAGTAGCCATGTCTGAAATACTTTATCCTGTGCTAGAACAAGCCAAGCAAAATTCTTTTTTAGATGTCGAAAAATATCAGACAATGTATCAACAATCGATTGAGTCTCCCAACGAATTTTGGCAACAACAATCAGCTATTGTGGACTGGTATAAAGCTCCCACTATCATTAAAAACACTAACTTTACTAAAGACAATTTACAAATTAAATGGTTTGAAGACGGTCAATTAAATGTCAGCTACAACTGTATCGATAGACACTTAGCTAAACAGGCACAGCAAACAGCTATTATATGGGAAGGTGACAGCCCTAACTCTGATCAAAATATTAGCTATCAAGAATTACATGATGAGGTGTGCCGTCTAGCTAATGGTTTAAAAAAATTGGGGGTGACTAAAGGAGATCGTGTGGCTATTTATATGCCAATGGTACCCGAAGCCGCTTATGCTATGTTGGCTTGCACTAGAATTGGAGCAATACACTCTATTGTTTTCGCTGGATTTTCACCTAACGCCATAGCCGACCGTATCAATGATTGCGATGCAAAAGTGGTTATCACCGCCGATGAAGGTCGTCGTGGTGGTAAAACCGTTCCCTTAAAAGTTAATGTCGATGAAGCCTTAAAAGATAATCGCTGTAACAGTATTGAACACAGCATAGTGTTTCAAAATACAGGTGCACAGGTACAGTTTAATGAACACGATGTTTGGTGGCATGAATTGGTCGTAGATTGTGCAAAAGATTGTCCTCCTACTGTCATGAACGCTGAAGACCCTTTATTTATCCTTTATACATCTGGTTCTACAGGCACTCCTAAAGGTGTCGTGCACACCACTGGTGGTTATCTGGTATACACAGCGCTGACCCATAAATATGTATTTGACTATCATCCTGGCGAAATATATTGGTGTGCTGCAGATGTAGGCTGGATAACGGGTCACAGCTATATGGTGTATGGACCACTAGCTAATGGCGCCACTACATTGTTATTTGAAGGCATACCAACTTACCCTGATGTAAGACGAATTTGTCAAATAATAGACAAGCACAAGGTCAATATTCTTTACACTGCACCCACTGCAATACGTGCATTGATGGCCCATGGGGATTATCCTGCCGATGGAACTCACTGTGATTCACTCCGATTATTAGGCTCAGTAGGCGAACCCATTAATCCCCAAGCTTGGCAGTGGTATTATGAAACTATAGGTAAAAATCGCTGCCCTATTGTAGACACGTGGTGGCAAACTGAAACAGGTGGCATCATGATCAGCCCACTGCCCGGCATAACCGCTTTAAAACCAGGCGCAGCCAGTATACCTTTCTTTGGGATCCAGCCCGCCATAGTCGATAAGGACGGCAAAGAGTTATTACACGCGGGCGAGGGAAATCTGGTGATCCGCGATAGTTGGCCCGGTCAGGCTAGAACAGTATACGGTGACCATACTCGTTTCATTCAAACTTACTTTAGCGCCTATGAAAATCAATATTTTACCAGTGATGGTTGTCGAAGAGATGACGATGGTTACTACTGGATAACCGGACGAGTCGATGATGTGCTAAATGTGTCAGGTCATCGTTTGGGCACTGCCGAGATAGAAAGTGCACTGGTGTCCCACCCTGCTGTCGCTGAGGCCGCTGTTGTAGGTTATGCTCACAACATAAAAGGCCAAGGAATTTACGTTTTTGTTAGTCCTGTTGAAGGCCATAGCCATAACGAAGAACTCACCAAAGAGTTAAAAGACTGGGTACGCAAAGAGTTAAGTCCTATCGCTACCCCCGATATTATCCAATGGACCCAAGGTTTACCTAAAACACGCTCGGGTAAAATCATGCGCAGAATATTGCGTAAAATTGCTGCCAATGAATATGACCAACTAGGCGATGTTTCGACTCTAGCCGACCCAAGTGTGGTAGAAAGCTTGATAGAAAATAGATTAAATTGCTAGTTTAATAATGGCGAAGGCTTGAAAGAAGCCAGTCATTTGGTAGATATCCAGGCTCATATACACAGGCTAGTAGAGCGATTAAACAACTATCTGATGTTAGATTTTGTTCATAAATTGCTAAGGCGGTATTAGTGTTAAAAAATAGTTTGCAGGCGTGAGTAAAAATATTAAAATGAAAATCAGCTAAAGGATTAGCGTTCAGTCCTAATACCCTTAACAGGCTTGCTATTTATTGACTGTAACAGCCAATAAATAGCAAGGGTACTACTTGTACCTGCACTTGCACCTTAAATTACTGCTCTTGCAGTAACTTACTCACTGCATACTTTGGTGTTTTCTCAAGCCTTTTAATTAATCTAAATGGTACTTCTTTTGCCATTATTCTTTGTGAAATATCTTGCAACATGGTCATCCACAATTTCGCAGTCATCTGTGAGTCAAATAAGGCTCTGTGAAAACCGCCCTCCGATGGAATATTTTTATAAGTGATTAACGAACCTAATTTATGACTGGGAGCATCTTGATATAAACGTCTCGAAACCAATAAAGAACAAGCAAAATGGCCATTATACGTTCTAGAAATCCGCTCTAACTCTGCATCCAAAAAACGTTTATCAAATGATGCATTATGGGCAACTAGATTACTGTCACCCATAAAATCAGCAAACTCATGCATAACTTCATTACAAGGAGCCGCTTTGCTTAACATACGGTTAGTGATACCAGTGTATTTTTCGATAAAGGCACTGACTGGTTTTCCAGGATCCATAAGTGCTTGAAAGCGTCCAACCACCTGCCCTTTTTCAAGACGAACCGCACCAATTTCGATAGCTCTATCTCCAAAACCAGGCGAAAGTCCGGTAGTTTCAAAATCCAGTACAACAAGGGAATCAGCAAAGGTCTGCGTCATAATCAAATTACCAGTAAGACGTAATCTTGTTATTTTAACAAAAAATAACGTTTTAGCCGATGATACATTTTGCTGGTAAGCTATTTTATATAACTTTTGATATATCCATTTATACCCGTCTTATACGCGAGCTTTCTTTTATAGCCTCTAAAGACCAGACGAAAGTTAAGGGATACTCATCAATCTAGGCTTAATTCGGTATTGCTAGAAAAGGACCTTGTTTGATGTGTAACGGGATCAATAAATTGGATTTTTTGTGCTAATAATTGTAAAGGTTTACTGTAATCATCTAACTCTTTTGGCTGTAAGTTCGGATAGTAAGCATCATTTAATAACGGCCAACCCAGACTTTGCATATGTACCCTTAGTTGATGAGTTTTACCTGTTATAGGGCTTAATTCAAACAAAGCTGTATCAGCATTTTTTTTCAGACAACGAACTTGTGAATGGCTGTTAACCGGCCCTTCAACAATATGCATTAAAAACCTCGGCTCAGATTTCTCTAACCGATTTTTAATTTCCCATTGTTGGTTGACGCTCACAATCTTATTATTTATTTTGGCGATAGCCTGATACGTTTTACTGACTTGATGTGTTGCAAACAAATTATGATAATGTTGACGTGAGTAGGGGTTAACCGAAAATAATACTAAGCCTGCAGTGCCATTATCAATGCGATGCACGGCTTGTAATTGCTGATTACCAGTTTTATTACGCAAGCGATTTTGCAGGCATTCTTCAACATATTTCCCCCCTGGCATAACAGGTAAAAAATGCGGTTTATATGCCACCAAAATCAACTCATCTTCAAACACAATTTCTTCTGCAAAAGGGATCACAGGCTCACGCGCCACTTCACGATAATAATACACCCGCTGCTGGGCCGCATAAGGGGTTTGCGCACTAATTAAGCTTCCGTCATGCCAATGCACTTTGCCATCAACCATACGTTGTAGCCATACATCACTTGTGATGCCGGGAAATTTGAAAATAAGAAATTCTAGAACAGTTGCTACACCCGGATTGTGCTGAGGTAGGCTGAGCTTGGACGGGGAATTAGCTATAGCCATAAATACACTCGTTGTTGACCCTATATAGACCGTTTAAATCTAAATTGATAACACATATACATCTTAAGTATTTCTTGATTGTCGATCAACTACCCTTAAGCCTTTTAACCTTATTTGCCCCAAAATATGAAAGATAAACCTATCTATAATTCAAACACAGATATGCACAGCTCACCATTTTTTATATTGAAATGTATAAACTTCGAAAAGGCGGTTCTTTCTAAATACGTGCCTTTGTCAGTAGGTTAAGGACTTGTTCTGACGATGTTCACACAGCACATTAAATACTTAAAGATTGAGCAACCTTTAAGTATTGGTCTAAAAAACATTGAGGCATCCCAGAAGTCTTTTATATTAATGAACAGCTAAGAAGCTGTCACGGGATCACTCCACCAGCATTTGGCTAATCAAGTTTTCACACGTCGCTTTATTCATGTAACGCGGAACCGCATAAGTGAAACGTGCTTCTTTTAAAGCTGCAGCAGCAATTTGCGGAATATCTTTACGCTGCAAAGCCGCTAGTTTTGTTGGAATATTGAACTTATGCTTCATCTCGCGAATGCGCTGGATAAAAGCCTCAGCTAATTGCTCATTATTAGCATTATTAGCATCTGCGAGGCCAATGTTGCAGGCCTTAGCCAAATCAGCTAATCGTAAGGTACAACTAGACTTAGAATAATCCAATACATAAGGCATAACTATTGCGTTAGCTACGCCATGTGGAGTGTGATACAACGCACCAAAGTTATGGGCAATTGCATGCACGTAACCAACACCTGCCTGCGTAAAAGCCATACCAGCTAAATTTGATGCTCTTACCATTGCTTGCCGCGCAGCCACATTACTACCATCAGTTACTGCCGTGACTAGGTTTGCCATAATCAGTTGAGTAGCCTCAATTGCCTTTACGTCAGTGTGTTTTAGGGCATTTCGAGAAATATACGATTCAACCGCGTGGGTCAACGCATCCATTCCAGTGGCCGCTGTAATATGAGCAGGTAAGCCAGTCATCAATTCACCGTCTAGTGCTGCGGCAACAGGCATCAGCTTTAAATCTATTATCGGCAGTTTACGTTTTTGTTTGGGATCTGAAACCACAGCAGCGATGGTCACTTCAGAGCCAGTGCCCGCGGTGGTTGGAACAGCGTAAAGAGGTAGCGTACCACTAAAGTAAATCTTGAAAAGACCAGCCATATTGATAATCGACTTATCACTTTTACCACGAGCAGCAATCACTTTTGCAGCGTCAATAGATGAACCACCGCCAACTGCCAGTATCGCCTTACAGTTATTGTCTTTTAGTACACTCACACCCGCTTCGATTTGTGCAATAGTAGGATCTGGCATTACGCCGTCATATATCACGACGGTTATACCCTGTTTCTCTAGCTCCACTTGCATTGCATCCAACAAACCTAGCTTGGCCAACATAGAATCTGTGACCAGTAAAATTTTTTTATGCCCTTGATTAGCGATGTACCGGCACAACTCAAGGGAAGAACCTGGCCCATCAAAAATTTTTGGCCACTTAAACGGTAAAATTACAGTGATACCTTTGAAGATTCTCATATAAATTCTTAGACACAAAACTTTCAAAGCAAACATGTTCTATCCTAGAAGAAGAGGCTTACAGTGATGCTGCAAGCAAAGATAATAAACTGACGACTCAGGCTAAAATATTCGTCACGGTCAACCTGAATCAATCTAGTGACGGGCATTTAAAAGGTTTTGGAATACTAAATAACACACGATTTTTTGATAAGGCTTAAATTTTTCGGCCCTACCACAACAAATATAACAGAATTTATACTGGTAGGGTCAGTTTAAAAATCGGATTCCAACTAACAAACAAGCAGCAGATTTTTCCGGCAAAACACTCCGTAGTTATCTGGTTTTAGTCGACAGGATTAATGTCGACTAAAACGTTAATGATTAATAAAACGCTTGAATGTCAGTGATGGCACGACCTAAGATTAGTGCATGAACATCATGAGTACCTTCATAGGTATTGACCGCTTCAAGGTTCATTACATGACGGATCACACCATATTCATCACTAATCCCGTTACCGCCATGCATGTCGCGGGAAACACGAGCAATATCCAGAGACTTGCCACAATTGTTACGTTTCATTAAAGAAATCAATTCAACTGGACATTGATTTGCGTCCATCAAACGGCCCATTTGTAAGCAACCCTGCAAGCCAAGTGCTATCTCAGTTTCCATATCAGCAAGTTTTTTCTGAATTAACTGGTTGGCTGCCAAAGGGCGACCAAATTGTTCGCGATCTAAGGTGTAACTTCTAGCAGCATTAAAACAAAACTCTGCAGCGCCTATTGAACCCCAAGCAATACCATAGCGAGCCTTATTTAAACAACCAAATGGCCCTGCTAATCCTCTAATCTCAGGAAACATATTCTCATCTGGCACAAAAACATTGTCCATAACAATTTCGCCTGTTATCGAGGCACGCAAAGAAAATTTGCCTTCTATTTTTGGTGCCGATAAACCTTGCATACCTTTTTCTAACACAAAACCGCGGATTTTACCTTCGAGCTTACCCCAAACAACAAAAACGTCAGCGATAGGAGAATTAGTTATCCACATCTTATTGCCCGTTAAGGAATAACCACCGTCCACTTTTTTTGCATGAGTAGTCATAGACGCCGGATCACTGCCTGAATTAGGCTCAGTCAAACCAAAACATCCCACCCATTCACCGGAGGCCAGTTTAGGTAAATACTTCATGCGTTGTTCTTCGGTGCCATATGTATGAATAGGATGCATGACAAGTGACGATTGCACACTCATGGCACTACGATAACCACTATCTACACGCTCAACTTCTCGAGCAACTAATCCATAACTGACATAATTGACATCACTACCGCCATATTGAGCAGGTAAGGTGGCACCCAACAGACCTAACTGACCTAATTCATTCATTATTTCGCGATCGAAGTGCTCATGTCTATTAGCTTCAAGTACACGTGGTAGCAGCTTTTCTTGGCAATAATCATGAGCTGTGTCACGTATCATGCGTTCTTCTTCGCTTAATTGACTGTCAAGAAACATAGGATCTTGCCAGCTAAAAGAGGTTAGTTTTTGACTCATAAGGTAACTCCGTTAAATACCGTGTAGGCATAGTCTAATTTATAACGTTACTGTATGCTTAAAACAGGAATAAATATAATATATAGTTTTTATATTTTTAATAACTTTTTATTATTGGGTGCATCGTCATGAACTTAAAACGCCTTGAATATTTTTGTCAATTAGCTGCGCTCGGCAACTTTACTCGAGCAGCCCATAAAGTAGGTATCGCTCAACCCGCATTAACCGTTGCGATCCAAAAGCTAGAACAAGAAGTTGGACTAAAACTCATTAACCGTGCTGACAAACATTCCTTATTGACAGCTGAAGGTGAAGTTCTATATAAATTGGCAACACAACTACTAAGTCAAGCTAAGCAGGTTGAATTAGAGTTAGAAGAACTGAAAGATTTAGAGCGTGGCACTATTCGTTTTGGTGTTTCTGCTATGATGGGTTCTTATTACTTTCCTAAAATATTGACCGAGTTCAAACAAAAATATCCAAGAATAAAAATACATTTGGTGGATCAAGGCACCGCAGCACTTGAAAGAATGTTACTTAATAGCGAACTAGATTTAGCTTTGATACGTGGTGATTTAGAAAATCCACAATTACGTTATACACAACTTATTAATGAAGAGATTGTGGCAGGCATGGCCAACTCACATCCACTAGCTACCGAACAAACCATATCTTTGACACAATTTTGCCAACAGCCGCTGGTATTGTTTCATGAAGGTTATTTTTTACGTGAAGTTGTGAGTCAATATTCCAAAAAAAATCACTTAACATTAGATGTCCGTATGGAAACTAACCTTATTGAACTGCAAAAATCATTAGTTCGCAATGAGGTGGGTATTACTACCTGTTTATCACGTATTTTACAAAACGAATGTCATATGACATCCACACCCTTTGAACCAAAAATTGAATTTAAGTTAAGCTTGGCAAGGAAAAAAAACCACTACCTTTCTAAAGCCAGTAAAGTGTTTATGACTTACTTAAGTTCAAAGGTTGAATCTACAAGTAACGCTTAGTGGAGTGGAGTGCATTACTGAACACTAACTTTTGGACTTTTTATAGTATTTAAGCCACGGTAATAGATAAGATCAACGAATATTTGCTCACTTGCTTATAATTTAATTGAGCTGACCCGCTACTATTTATTAATCTACAAATTTTATTCTTAAACCTATGTATAATGC
>NZ_CAJXPA010000007.1 GCF_913058035.1 uncultured Paraglaciecola sp.
ACATTAGATAAGCCACCGCTGTTAACTGGCCATGATGTTGAAAAAAAACGAGCCGAGCTGAAAGCTTACTTTGAACAAACGTGGGAATTGTATGAATCGCTGTTTTCGTTGATAAACGAAGATAAAGCATTCGTATTGCGTCCTGAGCCATTGCGTCACCCGCTAATTTTTTATTACGGACACACTGCGGTTTTCTATGTTAATAAGTTACTTTTAGGCAAATTTATTAAGCAGCGTGTCAACAACCAGATAGAATCTGTTTGTGCTGTTGGTGTGGATGAAATGTCATGGGATGATCTTTCTCCAGATAATTATCAATGGCCAAGTGTTGAAGCTGTTTCTGAGTATCGCGACCAAGTCAAAGAATGTGTATTAGACCTAATTGATAGTATGCACATTACTTTACCGATAACTCAAGACTCATTATCTTGGGTTATCCTTATGGGCTGTGAACATGAGCGGATACACATTGAGACATCGTCAGTTATAATGCGCATGCTCGATACTAAGTATTTGACCCCATCTAATGTATGGAAAAACTGTCCTGACTCAGGTTCAGCTCCAGATAATGCTTTATTAAGTGTTGCAGGTCAGTCGTTAATATTAGGTAAGCCAGATTCTAATGCGACCTACGGCTGGGATAACGAATATGGGCAGTTACCTGTTGAAGTAAATGATTTTTTAGCCTCACAATATTTAGTTTCTAATCAAGAGTTTCTGCAATTTGTCGATGCCGGTGGCTATCAAACTACAAGCTTCTGGACAGAAGAAGGTCAAAGCTGGCTAGAATTTAGCAAAACTGAAATGCCACGTTTCTGGCGCCGTAAAGCTGGTCGATATTGGCAACGCAATTTAACTGAGGAAATTCTGTTACCCCTCAATTGGCCTGTCGAGGTTAATTTTTTAGAAGCCAAGGCATTTTGTAATTGGAAGGACAGTATCAGTGATGACTCTGTGCGCCTACCAACAGAAGCTGAATGGCAAGTTTTACGTGATCAACTCGACACCGACTTATCCGATTGGTCACAAGCACCAGGTAACATTAATCTAGAATATTTCGCCTCTTCATGTCCAGTTGATAAGTTCAAACAAACAGAATTTTATGATGTTATCGGTAACGTTTGGCAGTGGAGCGAGAGCCCTATAGATGGCTATGAAGGATTTAAAGTTCACCCGCTTTATGATGATTTTTCAACACCCACTTTTGATGGGCAACATAATTTGATTAAAGGTGGAAGCTGGATGTCTACTGGCAATGAAGCTACTCGCGATTCTCGGTATGCTTTTCGTCGTCATTTTCATCAGCATGCAGGTTTTCGTTACGTATCTAGCAAACATCAAGAAGTACCGATTACTCCAGTGACAAAATGCGAAATGCAGGCAGATATTAGCCGTACATTACATCATCATTTCGGCATGAGCAGTAATAACGCTGAACATGATTTGCAGCAGGTTCTTTGCTTAGTCCAGCAATATGTCACACCAGATAGCAAAGTTCTGGATATGGGTTGTGGTGTGGGACGCTTGGCATTTGAATTAGCCAAAACTGCTGGTAGTGTCGATGGAATAGACTTTACCGCAAGGCATATTCAGCATTGCCTTGACTTAAAAGAGCAAGGTCAAATTCGTTACGCTATGACTACTCAAGGTGAAATATTTGATTTCCATGAGGTAACATTAGGTAACTTAGGATTTGTAGATGCTCCTGAAAACCTACATTTTGCGCAAGGCGACGGGCATAATCTGAAATTACAATTTAATGATTACGACGTAGCAATTTGTCACCGTGTTATAGAATACAGTTATCATCCACAGGTCTTACTGCAACAACTCTGCCAACGCGTAAAAGCGGGTGGTTTGGTTATATTAGGCAGCAGTTATGCGTGGGATGTGTCTATTACTGATGTTCAACATTGGATTGGCGGCTTTAAGCGTAATGGTGAAAACTTGAGTAGCGAAGCTCATTTATCTGAAATAATGTCTACTGAATTTGACTTAGTAAAAGAAACAGAAATTGTCAGTAAGCTTGAATTGGATCAACGCACTAGCCAAACTGCTAATAACCATATTACTATTTGGCGCAAACGGGTCTAAATCGCTGGATAGTTGTTTTGAGTAAAAAAATTGTCATTGCAGGTGCAGGTATTGGTGGTTTGTGTGCCGCGTTAGCACTCGCCAAACGCGGGTTTCAGGTGGCTGTTTACGAACAAAGCCTGCATCTTGGTGAAATAGGCGCGGGTTTGCAACTTAGCCCCAATGCTATGCACGTATTACAAGTCCTTGGTATAGCTGATGAAGCGAAAGCCAAGGCCTTTATTCCAGCGTCAGCAGTGATGCGTCACTATCAAACCGGCAAAAAATATTTCACTGTGCCTCTAGCCGACACTGCTAGGCAAAAATATGGTGCTAATTATCTACACATTCATCGGGCAGACTTACATACTGTTTTAAAGTGTGCATGTGAGAAGCTAAATGTAAGCATCCATTTAGGCCAAGCGATTCGGAGTTATCAACATTGTCCGCAAAACTGGGATCCCAATAATCTGACCCTTCGTAATTTGACTATACAATTTGAAAACAGTGAAAGCCTAGAAGCCGATGTGTTAATCGGGGCCGACGGCATTAAGTCACATGTTCAGTCTTGTATGTTAGGTCAAACGCCTGCTGAATTCACCGGCCAAGTTGCTTGGCGTGGTGTAGTAGAAGCAAACAAACTTCCTAAAGGGCTAATCCAATCTAATGCCAATCTATGGGTAGGCCCGGGTAAACATTTTGTGAGCTATTATTTACGAGGTGGCGACTTAATCAATTTTGTTGCTGTGCAAGAACGTACTGATTGGCAGAAAGAGTCGTGGAATGAGCCAGGAGATATAAATGAGTTACGGGACACTTTCAAAGGCTGGCATCCCGAAGTCACAGAATTATTAGGCGCAACAAAGTCGTGCTTTCTATGGGCTTTGTTTGATAGGCAACCACTGACCCAATGGACAGATCGATCCGTCGCTTTGTTAGGCGATGCTTGTCACCCAATGTTACCATTTTTAGCTCAAGGAGCTGCCATGGCTATTGAGGACAGCTATGCCCTTGCACATTGTTTAGCGAATGAAAACGACACCCAAACTGCCTTAAAATCTTATCAAAATATACGGCTAACTCGCACCAGTAATATCCAACTTGCTGCGCGTAAAAATGCTGGTTTATATCATATGAGCTCACCCTTAGCACAGGCGAAATTAGCCGTATTATCAGGTTTATCTAATCTAGGTATAAGCGATAGAGTGGCCGTAAATAAACTTGATTTTATCTATGCGTATAATATTGTTGAGCAGTTAAATTGACATAACAGAGTGTGAATGACGTTTCTTTACACACCAGTATGATACTAAACAACATATAAAAAGTGCCCTTGATTGAGTCGCCTTTCCTCAATGCTATGTGTGCCGTTTTTTGTATGAAATGTTTTAGTTTTTAACTGATGTAATAACGATTAGAAATAAGTGTTAATACCCGATACTGCCTTTATTTTTACCTGCACATAGATGGATTCGCCTTACACAAGCTATCCATGACTTGTGCAGTCTCTGTCTCAGCAGTGCGGCTAATAATCCGTTTAAGATGTTCTCGCAGCCATATTAATCCTTGATCTCTGTCTTGTCGTTTGTGCCAAATTGAGGAAATTTGTTGTGGCATTATTTCTATAGGAGCCATAGTGGCAGCAATTTCTCCAGCGATGATGTCTTTAGCAACCGCAGTAACTGGGATCACGCATATCAGATTACTGCGCTTGATTAAATTGGCAACTGAAGAAAAGTGATTGACGCTAACCGCAACTCGTCTAGATAATCCATGTTGCAATAAAACCTGATCGGTATATCCGGTTATATCACCAGACAAAGATACCAAAAGATGATCTGCAGCAGCGAACTCTTCCAAACTAAGCTCGGCTTTTGCTAATAAGTGGTCATGATGCATAATGCAAATATACATGGGT
Organism: uncultured Paraglaciecola sp.; assembly: GCF_913058035.1. GTDB lineage: Bacteria > Pseudomonadota > Gammaproteobacteria > Enterobacterales > Alteromonadaceae > Paraglaciecola. The sequence continues at coordinate 3,992 of NZ_CAJXPA010000007.1, forward strand.
GAAAACAAATACTCGGCTCTAAAAGTATTTGAAATAACGCCTGTGTTACCGATCACCATATCAACTTCTGCATTTTCAAGAACCTGATCTGCATTCACTATTGTGTAGGGGACCGCATGAATATTAACGCCTGGTGCTTCCTTTTCGAGAGCACAACGTAATTCTGCCCAGGCCATATCGACTACTATATCTGTTACCGCAATACGGAACGTTCGTTTGGCAGTAGCGGGATCAAAACTCTTGGGATCAACCGCTTCTGTGAGTGATATAAGGGGATCGCGAACTTGATTCCATAAGTTTTGTGCATGCAAAGTCGGTTGAATATTACGGCCATCTTTGACAAATAATTCATCTTTCCAAGCTACCCGCATTCTGCTGACAGCATTAGATACTGCAGGTTGTGTCATAGATAATCGATTAGCTGCTCGTGTAATAGAACGTTCAGTCATGATGGCATCAAATACCATTAAAAGGTTTAACTCTTGTGGACGCATAAGGTGTTTATTTAAAAAATTATTTTTGAACAATACATCACAAAATAAAATGTGTCACATATAAATATATAATTTTTTTTATTCAATTATAGCGTCCATAATACCCCTATCATAATAACCTAGCCAAAGGGCTTACCTAACAAACAAGTCAATACAGTCTTTGGTAGTGATGGCCGCGTAAGTGATTATTTACGAATTAACTGAGTAACAGATCCTGATTGGCAATACTGAGCCATTATTATCTTCTGAAGATACATTAATGAGCTTAATCTGAAATAAAACCTACATATTCCTTGTCCTATAGACACGTTTAAAATTTTTGGAGTACATTATTATGCGCTGGTTAATTTTATTATTAACTATACCCTTCAGTTTACTTTCGAGCCAAAGTACCTTCGCTAGCAAGCAGGCGGTAGCTATCGATTATTTGCACGGTGAAAGTGATTTATCTGGAATTCGTCTGGCTTATCGTCCTCATAATACTCAATTAACCAATTTTGAATGGTTAGGCAGTCTTGATCTGTATTGGGAGGTCAGCTTAAATTTTTGGGAATTTGGACAGGACAACCAACATGAAACCAATTATGCGATTGCGTTATCTCCCGTTTTTTCAAAGCAATTAAACATGCTATACAACAAATATCCTCTTAAATTTGAATTAGGTATCGGTGTATCACTGATCACTGACACACGTTTTGCTGGCAAGGACATAGGCTCTCATTATCAATTTGAAGATCGACTCGGTTTGATATTGGAGTTTGGGGAGCAATTAGAAAAGTCTGTGGCGATGCGTTACATGCATTATTCGAATGGTGGATTGAATGATGATAACCCCGGTTTAGATTTTCTGAATCTGTCATACGCACGTGAGTTCTAGTTTTGTATTTATTGAAGTGGGGCATTATTGCTGCTGCACAGTACATAAACACAATATTTTAGTTTCTTTTTATTCAAACATTGAACCGCTCATAAGGATCGCTTATTCATGAAAACAACATTTACGACAATAATAAAACATATTAGTCAGATAACATTGTTTATAACGTCAACTTTGCTGCTGACCCCAAGTTATGCAGACACAATTAATCCTCAAGAATTGCTAGAAAAAGTGACTAACACCACATTTAAGCGGATCGATTCAGAACAACAGAACATAAAATCTAACCCTGATCATCTTCGTGTGATCATTGATCAAGAACTGATGCCCTATGTTGATCATAAATTTGCTGCATTCAAGGTATTGGGGAACCAATTTAGATCAGTGCCTAAAGATAAAATTCCAGAATTTGTGAATGAGTTTAGGCAGTATTTGGTTTCTAACTTTGCTATTGCATTGGCAAGTTATGGTGGACAAGAACTACTGTTTGAACCTGTTAAAGACTTTGCTGATAAAAGCTCGATCAATATTAAGGCAATCATTAAACAAGGTGATGGCCCAAACATAAATATTAGCTTTAGTTTGCGTAAAATTAAAAACACACAACAATGGAAAACTTATGACTTGGTAGCAGAAGGGATCAGTTTGTTGTCGAGTAAACGCAGTGAGTTTTCATCGATTATCCGCCAACAAGGCATAGAGGCTGCTATAGATATTATGAGAAATAAAAATAGCCAAACCTTGAACATCGTCTCTAATGTTAACTAGACTAGGCAAACACTTAACTTGTTATGTGTTAGGTAAGCAATATTAGATATTTGATGTGTTACGGTAAATAAATTATTAGGCTGTAATTGAGTGGCATCAAATTTAGAGGGTGGCATCTTAATAGACAAATCAGTATTGATGGGCTTATCCTTTTTGTTTTCATAATAAGTTATGTTAGGTTAATTTAATACACGCACCTTAACAATCACGACCAATCAGAGCTGACTTATACGGTGTGTCTGATTATTCCTAGAGAACTTTATTTAACCTTTTACTCCAGACCCTTCTCTCGACAGTCGGTTGAGCCTTTTAATTGCGCGGCTATCTTGAAAAACACCGATAGTCCCGTCTTACCCAACGTAGTTGACGCATAATATTTTAATGGCTTTTAATCATCTTCGTAATAGACTGGCATTCCGAAAAATATCGGCATGTAGTTTTAAACAAGTGGAGAGGGTTTGAAAAAATTAATCTTTAGCACAATTGGAATTCTTATAATTTTAGTTATTTTTGTGTGTTTTATCCCTGCTCCCATTTCGCCAGTCGCCTATGCCCCGGCTGCACCAAAAGAACTTGTCGGCGTATTGGCACCAAACAAGCTTTTACAAAATGCAGAGCTTCTTGGATTGGGAAAAATTGATGGTCCTGAAGAGGTCGTCGTAGATAGCCAAGGTCGAATTTATGCTGGCATATTAGACGGGAAAATCATGATGCTTACCCTAGATGGTAAGTTGGATGTCTTTGCTGAAACACATGGACGGCCACTGGGCATGCAGTTTGACAAGAATGCAAACTTGATTGTTTGTGATGCTGATAAAGGGTTGCTCTCGATTAATCCTTTAGGGAAAATCACAGTTTTGGTTACTTCAGCGAATGGCGCTCTTCTGAATTTCACTGATGCTTTAGATATATCTAAAGATGGAATTATTTATTTTACAGATGCGAGCACTCAATACAGGCAAAATGAATATCTATATGATCTTTTAGAATCAAAGCCCCATGGCAGACTTCTAAGCTTCAACCCAGCCACAGGCCAGATTAAACTCTTACTCAAAGATTTATATTTTGCAAACGGCGTGGCTTTATCCCAGCAGGAGAATTTTGTATTGGTGAATGAGACTTACCGCTATAGGATCGTCAGATACTGGCTGAAGGGTCCCAAGGCAGGTACTCATGATATTTTTATCGATAATTTACCTGGCTTCCCAGATAACATCTCCAGCAATGGTAAAGGTACATTCTGGCTGGCCCTATTTACTGTGCGAAATGATGTGGTGGACACACTCCATTCTTATCCTTTTCTAAAAGCGCAAATGTCCAAACTACCCAAAGCTTTATGGCCTAAGCCAAAACCTTATGGCTTAGTTTTAGCTCTAAATGAACAAGGTGAAATCACTAAAAGTCTGCATGAACCTACAGGTAAACATCTAAATGAAATAACATCTGCGCGCGAGCAAGATGGTTATTTGTATTTGGGTAGTCTACATAATGATCGGATCGGGAAGTATAAATTACCTAAGGTGATAGGTGATAGGTAGCAATAAAACCTGTGGTATTGGGGTCGCTAAAACAGTCCAAACTTACCAAAAAACCATCTTTAGTTTGATGAAACTACAAAAGGTGTCTATATCAATTATTGTCCTAGCGACGATTATATTACCGAGTAGGAGTTTTAGAACTGCGCCCTATTAATTTGGTCTTTTTGGAGCGACTGTATCAATATTTAACAAATTTTCCCATACAGATACTGATTAAATGGTGTCGATGATCTATATCGTATGATTTTATATTTTCGCAGAAACCGCACTGCTTTTTTCTGATAATATTCTATCTCAAATAATCCCTTTTCACTTAAACCATGAGTTACTTATTATGAGCCTTTCTATTCTAGGCAGTGCAAAATCAAATAGCGCCACAAAAGCACTTTTATTAGGCTCCGGCGAACTTGGTAAAGAAATTGCCATTGAACTACAAAGGCTTGGCATTGAAGTCATTGCTGCAGATAGTTACGTAAATGCACCTGCAATGCAGGTAGCTCACTCTTGGTATGTACTTAATATGCTTGATGGCGAGCGTTTAGAAGAGATCATTCGTGCAGAACAGCCTGATTTTATTATTCCTGAGGTTGAAGCAATTGCCACCGCTTCATTAATAAAATTAGAGGCTGAGGGCTTTAACATTGTGCCTAGCGCACGTGCAACAAAATTAACCATGGATAGAGAAGGGATACGCCGCTTAGTCGCTGAAACACTATCAGTAAAAACGTCCCCTTATGTTTTTACTGATAGCAAAGCCGAGTATTTACAAGCCGTTAAAGAATTTGGTATGCCCTGTGTTATTAAACCTGTAATGAGCAGCTCAGGCAAAGGCCAAAGTGTGATTAAGTCAGATGCAGATTTGGAGTCAGCATGGACTTATTCTCAAGAGGGTGGCCGCAGTGGTGCTGGACGAATAATTGTGGAAGGTTTTGTTCCCTTTGACTATGAAATTACTTTATTAACCGTCAGTGCTGTGGATGGTATTCATTTTTGTGCTCCTATTGGCCATCGACAAGAAGATGGTGATTATCGTGAATCGTGGCAACCACAAGTAATGTCTGAACTAGCACTACAAAAAGTAAAACAAATCGCTGCAAAAGTAGTTAAAGAATTAGGCGGTTACGGCTTATTTGGAATGGAGTTTTTTATTAAAGACAATGAAGTCTACTTTAATGAAGTGTCACCGCGACCCCACGACACCGGCCTTGTCACACTGATGTCCCAAGATCTATCCGAATTTGCCCTACACGTCCGCGCAATTCTAGGTCTGCCAATTGGAGTTATCACCCAATATGGCCCAACAGCATCGAGTGTTATTTTAGGTGATGGTAAGTCACAGGATATTAAGTTTGCTAAAATAAGCCAAGCATTAAGCTTAGTGGCAGGTTCACAGCTACGTTTATTTGCAAAACCAAATATTGACGGTAAGCGCCGCTTGGGTGTTGCTATTGCACGTGGTAAAAGTACAAACAATGCGATTGAAAATGCTAAGCAAGTATCCAGTTGTATTGAAGTGCTTTATTAAATTTAAGGTGCATCAATTAGGTATCTAGGATCAGAGTCAACCTTAAGAAGTTTCCGTATTTTGCTGATTTAGCTATGAGTAATGTTGCATATAAATTAAATCATTAGCAGAAAACCTACAGGTACAGCTTCGTTAAAAATGTAAAGCTATTTGATGTTTTAATGCGTTAAAAGTATTGGGTACCTGCCAATAGTCTGCTGTCTCTGATTGAGTTTTAGCAACGCGAATGACTTCATTTATACAATCAAATTGTTTCCGAGAAACTAACTCCAAGCAGATTTGGACACACTCTTTGGCTTGTTGTTTGATGATTGTAAACACAAATGTGTGTTTTTTGTGCCACTGTAAAGTTTCTTGGTGAGTATCTGAGGTTAGAGCAAACTTTAAGCATACATAATGAAGATTTGTTTATTGTAGTAAATTTAGTTTTTATAATTTTACGACACAAATTAAAAAAGCATTGAAGTCTAAAACGTTTACTTTGCCTTTAACTAATTAACGTTTTTATAGAGAGACAATTTTATAAAGAGACGTTTTATAGGAAATTCTTGATAGTTTCCTTGTAAATTGTCAAGTCTGACCTGTTAATTGGTCCAGTTTGTCATGGTTTGTTATAATTTTTTTGAAGATAGGCTATGGTTATTCTTCGGAAGATGATTACAATTTAATCGACTTCTTAACCGATAATAAAATTTCGATGAGTATTCCAGCTATTGGTTTACATTACTAATTTTGAAATGGAATCAACCTGAATGTATATTCAATTACGATACGCCTAAGCACCTTAATTTGGCATGAACGGGTTGCTAAAACTGAGACTTTTAATTTCTCTATTAGATTAGTTTCTGAGGGTGAAATTTCTGATTATTAGAATAAACGAGCATTAAAGGGAATAAAATGTCAGGCACAAATAAATTATTAAACAAAGATACAATTAAAGAAATGATATCGATACTGTTCCCTACAACCACTAAAGAATATATCGAAATTATAACAAATATTATTTTAGATAAAGCACCTCTTTATAAAATAGATTCCCATTTGAGTTTGTCATTGTTTCTATCTCAAATAAGAGAAGAAATAGGGGATGAATTAAAATCTAAAAAAGAAAATCTTAATTACGATAGTAAAGGACTAATAAAAACGTTCGCTTATTATAGAAAAAATATTGCTGAAGCGGATGCTGATGGTAGGAGTCCCAACCAAGAAGCGAAAAAAGAAGAAATAGCTAATAAAGTGTATGCAAATAGATTAGGAAATGGAGATTATTTGAGTGGAGATGGTCTTAAATATATAGGTGCTGGTTGTATTCAAGTGACAGGAAAGACAAATTTTAAAAACGTACAAATTAGAATTGATAGATATGACAAAGCCTCGTCAATTAATATTTTAGAGAGAAATGATATTGAAAATATAGAGGGTGGTTTAATCAGTGCATTTGCATTTTGGATTTGGAAAGATATTAATTTAGTGTGTACTGATATGAGTGATGAGACAGTAGATAAAGTAACGAGTATTGTTAATAAACACACTCATAGCTACGAAAGTAGAAGAAACCATTTTCAGAAAATAAAACATCTTTGTGAGTCTGTAACGGATGCTGTGTAACGAGGCTGTAATGAATTTTGTGCAACTGCTTATCATAAATTACTCTATTGATAGTTAAAGATAGGCAGATGCAGATGAACAGAAAAGGATAGAACAAAAAAGTATTTGAAGCTTTCGCTAAAGAAGCTGTCAAAGGCATTAAATTTTCTAAAGACCTGAACAATTTCAGTCGAATGCTGATGAAAATAACCGTTGAGGCTGCATTAAATGCTGAGATGGATGAACATTTAGGCTATGAGTAACATACCAAGTCATTAGTCAAAAACAGTCGTAACTCAATGACTTTTTAAACGTATAAAATGGAAGGTGGTGAGTTCGACGTCGACACACCACGACAAAGGTTCCCCCGACGCGATTAACGCAGTGTTTCCACAAACCAATGTTCAGCTTTGTATCGTGCACATGGTGCGTCATTGACTTAACTACCACTTAACTACTTTTCTTGGGAAGACTACAAGGCTGTGACGACTGATTTAAAGCGTATGTATCGTTAAAGTAAATAGTAGAGGGCCTGTTTGAACTTGGGCGCTTCAGCAACACTTGGTACGAGCAATATCCACAAATTAGTAAGTCATGGCGAGCACACTGACAGAACGACAACATGCTATTTAGTTACCCTGTTAACATCCGTAAAGTGATGTATACAAGCAAGGCCATTGAGTTTCTCAACAGCGTTATCCGTAAAGCACTTAAGGAACGAATATTTCACCTCACAGAGAATAGTGTAACGTAGAACAGATGTTGCAAAACTTTGTGACAAGACAAGTGTATTGATAGTTAACAGAAATTTTAATACCCAAGCCATTATCGTAAAAATAGTCTGTGCATTGGTTATAGAGCAGACTTAAACACTAACCGCATTGGTTTGACTGGCTCAAAACTATGGATACTTTCTTTACACCTTTGAGCCTGCATTAGAAAATTTTATTAACAAGTATAATAATGCTGACGACCGAATTTCATACCAAGAGACTGTTTTACAACTTGGTCTAATAACTTTGATTTAGAACTACAGTAAAGTGGATTGGTTGCTTGTTGACCTGAGTTGTAAGACAAATTCAATCAAAAAACTTTTGATGCGCTCAAAAATTATAACAATCTTATTCATCAGTAATCTAAGTACAATATGACTATTAATTTGCTACGTTGAGAAATTTTCCGACCGTTTCCCGGCAGTTTTTCTGACTTTTTTAACACAATTTTTAAAGAAAAATGACTGATGGTCTGTAACGTACTAATTTATTGCCGAATACAAAAAATAACTATGGCGTGTATCGTAATTCAATTAAATATTTGAATTCGTAGTTTTTAAAGAGTGTTTTACATGGCTACAAATGGCAAAATGGTTGATCAAGATTTTACTGTTTTTTTCTAGAAAGTTGAGTTTTATCATTTGAAATATTCACAACGTGCGCAAGCCATTTCTCCTTTTTTTGCTATGGCTTTTAGTGAAAAAGCTTCCCGATTAGAGGCCCAAGGTAAGCACGTTATAAGGTTGAATATAGGTGAACCTGACTTTGGTGCGCCTCCTGATGTGTTACTTGCGATGCAAGACCTAGCAAGCAATGCGCCTCTTCCTTATACCTCAGCACTTGGGCTGCCAGAATTACGAACTGCAATTGCAGGCTTTTATCAAACAACTCACCAAATTAAACTCGATCCAAAACGTATTGTAGTGACTGCAGGCGCATCGGCTGCCTTATTGCTTCTGTCAGCTGCCTTTGTCGATGAGGGGGACAGCGTGATCATGGCTGATCCCTCATATCCATGTAACAAACAATTTATCAAAAGTTTTGGTGGTAAAGTGCAATTGGTTCCAACCCAAGCGAATTCGCGTTTCCAATTGAACATGGAGCTGCTTAAACAACACTGGCAACCTGGTACTCGAGGTTTAATGCTAGCAACTCCTTCTAACCCAACTGGCACCGCAGTAGCGGCTGATGAACTGGCAGCAATGTGTCAATTTGCTCGCAGTAAAGGGGCATGGCGAATTGTTGATGAAATTTATCTTAATTTGCACCACGGCGAGGCTGACTCGCAGCCAACGAGTGTCCTAGCTCTTGACGATGAGGCTTTTGTCATCAACAGTTTTTCAAAATATTTTGGTATGACGGGGTGGCGATTGGGTTGGTGTGTGGTGCCTGAGCGTGCAGTCGATATTATGGAAAGGTTGGCGCAGAATTATTATATTTGTCCGTCAACGTTAGCCCAAAAAGCGGCCTTACAATGTTTTACGCCAAACTCTATTGCTTTGTGTGAGTCACGACGTGCATCACTCATTTCTCGAAAAAAATTGGTACTAGTTGGATTACAAAAATGTAGTTTGTATGTGCCTGTTCAGCCTGACGGCGCCTTTTATGTTTACATCGACGTGAGTTCTACTGGGCTTTCAGCTATGAATTTTTGTGAGCGAGTATTACAAGAAGTGCATGTTTCGCTCACGCCTGGAAATGATTTTGGTGAATACCAAGGCGATCAGTATGTGCGTTTGTCATTTGCTTCCGCAGAATCTGAACTCGAAGAAGGTCTGCGTCGGCTTGCAATATTTATGAACAGTTTAAACAGCTGATAGCTATGAACAACTATGAGCGTCCTCGTATAACTACCAATAACTAGGCCAAGGTGTTTGCGCCATTTACTTAATGATCCTTGGTCTAAGACCATTGTCTGAGATTAAGAAATTACTCTTTTCAAACTGTTTATACAGTTTGTTATACAGTTTGGGATGTTGATGTTCTAGCTGGTCGGGTTTCTCAAAAAATTTCACAGTGACTACGGCAAAAAAACAGCAGGGTGAGATGATGTCATAACTGTCAATAACATCGTCAACGCCGTCACCTAGCTTTTGTTGCTGTGCATTAAACTCGGCACTTAATACTTGTGACCACTGTCGAATTGAACTGCATAGGGTAATAAAGACAGTTCATCCATTGCCGAATTTTCTTCATCTCATTTGTGGGCAAATATATGTATCACCACATTGTGTCCATCGCGGCTATCTTTTACTTATTACAACACATGAACCCAAACCAATATCACTGGACAAGGTAGCCAAGATCTCCACGCTCTGAGACTTGTATTGGTAATTCGTAACATGCCCTGTTTTGTGTACTGCTGACTAAGTAGGTTTCGGGATATAATAGTATGCTGCGAAAACCGGGATAATAATTATTTGGCTAGTTGCGTATTAATAAGCAAGCTGGAGCGGCAATTAACACTCTAACTTTGTCGCTTATTTCGGCCAAAGATGTCTTTTCCATCTTAAAACACCTGAATATGACTAACTATTTTAGATTATCATTCATTGGGAAAACACAGGCACAATGGAAACCAAGTTTGCAATAAATTCATTACCTTGGGCTCTAAAGACTGCGATCGTAACCGAAAACGTTTCAGATCACGCTGTTTAATACTACGCCTATCCAAGTAAAACCAAGTCAGCATGACTAAAGTCGGTAAACTCAAGAAAAAATATATCAAGATTTGATGTTTGTATTGTCTATTGATGATTTGAAGTCAGTTTTTTGCTTATCAAGTTATTATATTTTGAACTTGAAGAAATTAATTGCAAATAAAACATAGAGGACATACTTCAAAGTAAAAACCTAAATTTTTAGACTTTCAATCTAAGAATTTAAAATGAGTGTTGTCCACCATAAATTTTACTCGCTAATCTAGCATGTAATGGAGTCTTTTATTAACTATGTGTCTGGTAATTCGATTAATCTTGAGCAGTTGTATAGCTTACGTATAGTGTTTATTATTATGAAACTATGCGGGGCAAACACTGCAATGGTTGTTTGGTTTGATTTGTTATTTTAAGGAACTCATGTGACAAAATATGTTGTGGTGACAGGTGCATCTTCTGGTATTGGCCGTGGATGCGTCGGCGTGCTGATTCAAAAAGGTTTTCATGTGTTTGGCTCTGTCCGCAAACAAACCGATGCGGATAGTTTGCTTAATGAGTTTGGCGATAAAATTACACCACTGATTTTTGAGGCCACAGATATTGCAGCGGTCAAAGAAGCGGCGGATAAGGTTTCAAGCATACTGGGTGATACCGTCTTATCTGGACTCGTTAATAATGCGGGAGTTGCTGTTACCGGGCCTATGATGCACATCCCCATTGAAGAGTTTCGTTATCAAATGGAGATCAATACCGTTGGGCCCATCATAGCGATTCAAGCATTTTTGCCATTATTAGGTGCGGTGAATCCACCCGTAGAAAATCCAGGCAGAATTATCAATATTACTTCTATAGCGGGGGTGCGAGCGGCTCCTTTTTTTGGTCCCTATTCAGCCTCAAAACACGCATTAGAAGCAATCTCAGGATCGTTAAGGCAAGAATTAATGCTGTACGGCGTGGATGTCATCATTATTGGACCTGGTGCAGTGGCTACGCCTATATGGAATAAGGCTGAAATGGTTGATAAAAGTCAATATGATAATACAGATTATAAACAATCATATAATAAAATGAATAACTTCATGAGCGCAATGGGACCACAAGGCATACCGGTTGAAAAAATTGGAGAATTGGTGCATCACACTATTACTACTGACAAACCTAAAGTGCGGTATGCCATAGCCCCAAATATGTTGACTGATTGGATTATTCCGCAAAATTTGCCTAAACGTGTGTTAGATAAAATTATTGCCGGCAAGATCGGTTTAAAGAAACTTAAAAATAAGTTCTGATTGGTCTCGCCTAATTTTTTGTTGGTTCCTTCACTTCACTTCACTTCACTATAAGGTGGGGGGAGGTAAGAGTACTTCCACGATAATTTTAGCGACTGAAATTGCTAATGCACCCGTCTTGATTCCGACCACATCAAGGTCTTGGTAATTATTATTAATAGAAATCATATGTATACTTATCATGTTAACTGCGTAATATTAATTGGAATAAAAATCTACTCTACAAAGTTTATTAAATGAATGTCTTGTTGCGGGTAATATCTAGAACACTAGTACTAATTATTACTCTGATGAGTCTTAATAGTGTTGCTCAAGAACAACATCAGAAGCTTTACTTTGATATGGATTCAGATGGTGGATGGGTACCTTATCTAACCGGAGCAAAGCCTGGTGAATCTGGTATTATGACCGAGATAACCGAAGCCATTCAACGCCATTCAGGTATTAAATTTGTATCAATAAACCTCCCACAAAAACGAGCAGAAATTTCTCTCGAAGATGGTACTGTAGATTTTGACTTTATCTGTCTGGAATGGCTGAAAACTGGTGAGGTTAGTTCAAAGTACGTAACAAGCGAACCTTTTTTTGAACTGACAGAAAGTTTTATCACCTTAAAGAAAAATGCGCCGTTATTTCCAACTCGGGGGTCTTTTAATCAGAAACGTGTTGGAACTATTGCGGGGTACTTTTACTTCGATGAACATACTTTTATCCGAACAAACTTTCTCAATGAAGACCAATTAATGTTGGGTTTGAAACACGAAAGATTTAAAGCCATCATATTAGAACAAGAGACAGCTAAACATTGGGCTAGGGTTAATGACGTAGATATTCACTTTGCAGCTCTGCACAGCAAAGGAAACTTTATAATGAGGCTGAGGAAAAATTATCAAGGTCTTTTACCTCCGATAAATCAAGCAATCAAACAAATGAAAATCTCTGGTGAACTTCAAGCTATTCTAGATAAACACAACACTCAAATAAAATACTGATTGACTCAATGTAAGTAGAGTAGGTATTTCGCTATTCATCCCCCAATATAATAGAATATGAGTATATTCAATATTGGTTACCATCCCCTTATGAACGAAGATAATAATTACATACCCGAGAAAGGATTACTTTTTAATACGAAAGGTAAGGTGTCCGTTTGGGCATCACAATACCCTTACGCCGATATACCTGATGATTATTTTGAAGAAACGTTTTCTAAAAAAGGTTCTCGGGCAAAAAACAGTTGGTCAGATAATTATAAGATTCGGTATTTCGATCCCAAACAGATGGAAACCAATGGTGCCCATACTGGCACTATTGATATGCATGAAGCTGCTGGTGGATGTTCTTGCTCAAGCTCTTATATTGTCAACTTGATGAGTAAAGCGAAAAAAAATAAAATGGAGCAAGTGACCTGGATTATTTTACTTTTCGAGCAAGAATACAGCATCAAATTAAGCGGTGTTGTTAAGGACGAATATACTACTTTTTTAGGTGCCTTTAACTATGACGCCTCAAGCGAAAGCCTGCTGGGTGAAGAAGATGAAGATGAAGATGAAGAAAATGAAACTGAAACTGACTCAGCAGATCCAGAATAAATAATGTTGTGGTCAATTTAGATACCAAAATATATGGATGTATCTTGGTATTTAGTCAAGTAACTGCTCAAGTTAACAAAAAATTTGTCCTTGGCTAAGCGTGCATTTTTATCCTTGTTTAAAAAGCATAAATAAGCAAAAAATCAATCAATCAAGATTCTCCCAGTATTAATTAATTGCAACAACCGAGATTACAACGGGCACAGGTAGCGACAAAATTGTCGATCAGCGCAAGGCACTTATATCGCAAATTGGCCGAGGAAGGATTAAGTTTTAAAGATTTGTCTGAGTAGGTTAAAAAACACTGTGCGATAGAACTGGTTTAACAAGGCAAGTTAACTTAAGCAGGGTTAGCCGAGCATCTTAGCTATGCAGATGAAAGTGCATTTTTAAAGCATTTCGGCCCCGGACTGGGTATTCGCGAATTTTGGTGACAATGATGAGTCTCTTTGTCGGTCGGCATAACTCAGGAACGGCAGTGCCGTTTTATTCAATTGTCAGTAGCCTGACATCAAGTACCATTAGCGCATTAGCGCATTAGCGCCAATTTTACTTCCTTATCCACGTTTCTTCGAAGTGAGATCTGGCGGCACCACAAATTTATAACGACTACCCAAAGTCCTCCACTGCAAACCTTCTTGTAATTCTAGAATCGCATCTTCTAGAATTGTCTTTTTAAGTGTAAAGCGGTCAGTAGTTCCGTTTATATAAGTATCGGCAATCACGCTGCCATCAAAGTTCAGAATACGTTGATGAATTACCACTTGATCTTTCACCTTCGAGCTTCTGAATTAAGTGCTCTGGTAGTTCCCTTAATAAGCCTGTAATTTCATGAATAACGGATTACTGATAGGCGCAGCTATGTTAATCAGTATCGTAGGCTGCGGGTATTACGCCTTATCTCAAAATCAGCATTGGAAAGCGGTGACTAAATTCAATGTATTACCACTAGGCAAACACGTCTGTAGACTTTAGCTTGCTAGCGCTGAGTGCCATTTTAGTTTTATATTGTTGCAGAAGGTCTGGGATTTGCTGTACTAATTTGGTCATTGAGTGTCGGTTTGGATATTTTACCTGTCGCCATGATATTGGTTTTTTGGCCAACTATGTTGAATATTTTGATCGGTAGATTTAGATTACCTTTACCTGAGCTCGGATTACCTCAGCAAGGCAAAGTTAATCTCCTTGTCGTCCGCCTGCTTTAGTTATTCCATCGCCAGTAACTTTCCCTATGAGCGAAGATAATATCTGCTGCTTAAACATAGAAAGACTTTAAACATATTTCGATGTTGTACATCACTTTTTGCACATAAAACATGCTGTAAATTGTGGGTTCTAAAAATATTAAGATGAAACGACATAAATTCACGATAGAGCCTACTTGTGTTTTCCCCTCGCAGTCATAAGATAGAAGAATGAAAGCCACCTTAGTGATAAAATATTCCCTCACAAATTGCATGAGTAAGTGCAATGTAGCTTTGCTGTTGTTTTTATTCTTGTCCGTATCGTTTATCAATGTTGCCGTACCCGGTGATGTCTCCTCTCAGGATATAGTCATATACGTTGATGATTTTAATTGTGTCGCTGACAGCACCCCTAAATATGACTTAGGTGATGATAGTGTTGACATCAGTTATCACGTTACTGAGAAATGTGGTGCCGCACTTAATACTATTGCGGTTCAAGCTAGGACTACATACTCCTTAAACTATAGCTATTTACGGCCTCTTACCCGCGCTCCACCCAAAGTATTTATTTAAATAAATTTAATTCTACAGAGTAATTTGTAGTCATATTAATCAATATTTTGGTGAATAAAAATGAATAACTTTAAAATAATTCCTACTGTGGATAACAGTGTTCCTGGTGTCAATATGCCAGTCGAAGCGCAGGCTTGTCTGGATATACATAGCTCAGCTGAGTCTGTGGTTAACGACATAAATTGTATTCTTTCGCAAATGATTGCCCCAGATACCAGCATTGATGAAGCGTTGACAGTCATGAAACACAGTAATAAAAAGTCTACGTTATACGTTGGGACAGAGACTAAATTATTGGGCGTTATCAGTAGCTTTACTTTGGTTAGCCGTGTTGTATTAATGATTGCCAATCGAAAACGTGTGGCAAGGTCTGAACTAACGGTCGCAGATGTGATGAGTCTGGTCGTCAAGATGCCTGCTTTACGAAAAAATAATGTTCACAGAGCGTGTATCGGTGATATCAAGAAAACTATGGAGTCACTAGGTGAAGCACATATTCAAGTTGTGGATGAAACCAACAAGATTTGCGGGGTAATATCATCAACAGATGTTAGTCGAGTATTGCATGAGCCAGTTTATATTAATGCTACTGCACATTCGTTTAAGGATTGTTTTAATGTGATGCATGAGCACGAGGAACTCATTTAGCTCCTAAATATCCAGAGCCCAGGTTAAATAGATTAAAGCTCGTTTTTAAAGGGGAGGGTAGTAGTTGTAACCCTCCCAATATTCATATCAGGGACATTGCAGATAACTAATTGCAAGTCTGGCCTGCCATTTAAGTTGAATATATTTACCTGCTGAATTTGCAAGGCTGTGAACAGCTGTTAATATTGCACACTATTTTAAATAGCAATTAACAGGGATGTTACATGCAACAGTTATTACTCTTAGGACTGGCTAGTTTATTTTTTTCTTGTTCTGGCACTACACCAACAAGTTCGCAAACCGCTGCCCAAGAGGGCGGTTCACAACATGCATTTGAAAACCCTGATGTGATTTTTGAAAATATTCCTCAAGATGAAGACTCACTTATCACGTTTAAAGCTTTCGACGCCTATGAAAACAAGTATAAAAACCTATCAGGATTTAAGAGTTTTGCGCAATCAGAAAGCGGAGCTTGGGCGTATGTGATCAATCGTGATTCACAAGAGGAGGCTGATTTACATGTGCTTGAATCTTGTAAAAAGTATAATGTCAGGTTTAACGATACTTATCCATGCAGCCTGATTAATATATCAAATAAGTGGCTCGATTCTCCCAATAGAGCTAAAGAAATATTAGGTTCGTTACCTAAATTTACACCTGAAACGCCCATAGACCTGAGGAAATTACGCAGTAATGCCCTCGAAGACTTGCAAACCAAAGACTACGCAATGGCATTATCTAAACGCATTTGGTTTCATCAACATGCTCTTGAAGTAGATGAACATTATAGTGCTGTTAGGCTGTCATATGGGATAATGGACTGGGCTGAACTTGGTGAAATATACCCACCCGCCAAAACACTGCTCAGATATGTTGCAAGTTATACAAAACATTCTCTAATGAATGACCCCAAAGATGCATATTCTTTGATTCATGAATATGTATCTCTGAATAGGGTTTTAGAACGAACCGACCAATCTATGAGCTTTTTCAAATGGCTAGATAAACACCACCCTGACGTAGCCATTAAGAACTTCCATATTTTTCAAGACGTATTAATAAAACACGAACAATATTCACTCTACAACAAATACCTCAGTCCAAATGTCGATTTTAGTCAGATGGTTTCCAACTACGTTTGGGCAATAGATGCCAGTGAAAAAGTGGTGTACGGCGATAAGAAAACAAGTCAAGAAATGTTAGCGTCGGCTACCAAAACGTTTATTTATAATGTATCTAGGCTAGTCGCTATGCTTGTCATAAATGAGCGCTCAGAGGAAACAAAAAGCATAGCTGCAAAAGCTAAGTTAGAGCTTGATTCTGATGAATTCATGACCTCATTAAACAATGCCCTAGATGGGGAGCTTCCCCTAGCGCGATAGTGATACCTTAAATAAATTAAGACCTATTCAATTTTATGGCGAAATACACAAAAGTATTTCGCCATTCTGTCCATCCACTGCTTTTGTAACAAACTGAATTAAGTGACCGTTGTTTTACTTGGTCGGCACTAGTTGCAAGGTACTAATAGTGTTGGCTGTGACATCGGCTTCACTAAAATTCTGTTTTATGTACTGACCGTTGATATATGATTCAGCTTGATCTTGATAATGTTGATCAAACCACACCCCACTTTGCCCAACAGGATTGATACCAAGTGACTGGCTAGGGTCGGCAAAGTCGATGAGTCGGCGAGTTGAGGGGCCGTATGCTACTGACCAAGGCGCTGGACCGATTTTATGTGACAGGTTGTTTGGCGTCTCGTGGCCACCAGGTACAGCAAACTGACCCACGTTGAATAATATATCCAGCGGTTTTTGCTGGCCTAGTGGGTGTTCATGGGTGAGAGTATGGGCTGCGCCCCATTGCCAGTTGGCCGTGTTGTTGCCCAACGTGCTACGCAGATGTTTTAAGCTTTCTCGCCACGCGACAGTCACTGTTGTTGCGCGACCTTCGATGACTGACGTTTTTCTATTATCCCACCACGGCGAGTCGGGATCCTCAGCTAAACGTGGTAAGGCAAAATCGATTACTCGAGTACGAATTAATGTTGCGAAGAAACTGTCACCCATTTCGTCACTCATTTCGTCATTCATTTCGTCATTCATTGCCTCAAATGCAAGTTGGTAAACTAACTGGTTAAAAATCGTTGCGGCGATTTCATCAATTTTATGATCCCCATCCCAGTTACTGAGCATGTTCACGAGCTCTTTTTCATCGGCGCTGGCCGCAGCTTTAATGATGGGTAACAACGGTTTCAGCAAGCGCTGCGCATAGCCACTGCCAGTGTCCAGTTGCAGTGCTTGACTATTTTGCACATTCCACTGCACGCTATTGTCGCTTAAACGTTGCTCTAGTCGAATCCCACGGGCGGGTAAATTGTAGTAACCTGGCACCTCAATACCACTATCAGGAACGGGCTGATAATTAGCTGAAATAATATACCCTCGTTCTGGGTTTTCTTGTTGGGGATTATCATTAAAAGGTATAAAACCCAGTTTATCAGCTTCAGCACTACTGCCGTCGAGGATAAATGTAGGATTAACGCCACTAGGGCGCAGAGGCAGTTGAGCCGCTGCCCACCAACCAATATCACCACTAGCATTCGCCCAGATTATGTTGAGTCCAGGCGCATGGATTTTTTCACTGGCTGCACGGGCTTTTGCCAAGGTATCAGCACGGTTGAGTTGATAAAAGGCATCAAGAATTGGGTTCTCTGTTTCAAGAAATGCCCACCACATGGCGATAGGTGTTTTGCCTGAATGCTCACCAAGAGCATCGTTGATGATGGGGCCGTGAGGCGAACGACGCAGGGTTAATGTGACTGGGTCTTCACCTTTAACTTCAATTTGCTCCGTGCGACTTTGCAGTTCTACCCATTGGCCCTGATACCAAACTTGATTAATGTTATCAGGATTAAGCTTCTCGGCAATAAGGTCTATGTCATCGTTTTGGAACATAGTAATGCTCCAACCAAAGTCCATATTGTGTCCAAGACTAGCGACTGGGTTGAGTGCTTGATGATGACCATACAGCTCAAACCCTGGGTAAGACAAATGTGCTTCGTACCAGACTGAAGGAACGGCAAAGCCAATGTGTGGGTCACCTGCTAGAAGTGGTTTACCACTGGATGTGCGACTCCCAGATACAGCCCAAGCGTTGCTGCCCTCAAATAGTGCTAAACCGCTATCTGAAATCGCTTGTTGGCTGATATGAGCTAGGCGATTAAGGCCATGCCAATCTTTGGCGGTAAGGCTCTGTGACACCACACCTTCGGGGTGCCAAGCCAGATCAAACACCTCAAGATAGTCAGCACCCAATTGGTCACGTATATAAGTTAGCACCGGCTCAGTGCGAAAAGCGGCGGCAAAACTGTAAGCCATATAACCGGCGACGCTGAGTGTATCCGCTGCGGTGAAAGAGCGTTTTGTAATGCCAAGAATATCGAACTCTATAGGGGCTGGGTGAGTGTTCTGATATTGGTTGATACCATCTAAATAAGCGGCCAAGGCCTTATTTGCAGGAGTGTTAGTGTCCATCTTCGCTGCATAGGCATCTGCATGAGCGCGAATGCCGAGAGTACGAAACAAACGGTCGCTGTCG
The DNA here is from genome assembly GCF_913058035.1 of uncultured Paraglaciecola sp. Lineage (GTDB taxonomy): Bacteria > Pseudomonadota > Gammaproteobacteria > Enterobacterales > Alteromonadaceae > Paraglaciecola. The sequence goes on from NZ_CAJXPA010000007.1 coordinate 23,103, forward strand.
AGCAGTTTTGGTCCGAGTATGGCCGCTAGCTCACCTCGCGCTAAGCGGCGCACCATCTCCATCTGAAACAAGCGATCTTGGGCATGCACATAACCAAGCGTGCGATACATGTCGGCTTCGTTTTTCGCCTTAATATGCGGCACACCGCGTTCATCATAATGCACGCTGACCGGCGTTTGTAAGTTGGCTAGGCTAACTTCACCACTGCGTATCGGTTGTTTGTTATGGATATACCAGGCACCTAAGGCGCCAGCGACGGCAAAAATAACAGTGAGGATTTTTAGGATGAGTTTCATTACACGGATCTGCTTATTATGTTCATTGCTAACAAACATAACATTTTATATGTTATTTGTTCACAACTATCAAAGTGCAGATAATATGCATGTAGTCAATTTTATCTGGTCAGATATAGAGAACTATTTCACCCTAGAGTTAAGCCATAAACTAAAGTAATTAATCATACGAATACTTCTACAATAAAGTGCTATGGTTAAAGTAGGGATGTCATATTTGGATAAAATTACGATAGAAAAGGAGAATAAATGAAAACCTGGATGTTGATTATTTACTTACTAACTTCTTGCTCATTCGTAAGCTTTGCTCAAGAGCCAAAACCTTTTTTATTAACTCATATTGTGTACCCTGATATTGATGATTATTCCGAACTTTTCGTAGAAATTTATACTGAATTAGGCTTTAAGGTGGAGCTGATCCCTACACCTTCTATACGGGGATTGATTTTACTCAACAACGATGTTGTAGACGCTGACGTATTACGACTTAGTCCAATAGCAAAAAAATATCCCAATGTGATAGTGGTGCAACCTGAATTACAAAGCGCTAGCCTATCCTTAATATGTTCTAAGGGAGTGCCTTGTAACCGAAGTATATTAACAAATGCAAAAATATCTATATTAGCAAATAACAGGATGCTTGCGCTTATTGAGTATGGAGAATTTAAATCTGTTCATGTAGAGAATGAATTGTTCTCCAGCGTTCTCGACATGCTTAAGGCAAACCGATATAACTACGCAATATATGTAATAGATGACGTGATAGAAAAACATTTTGACCAAGACTTACAAATAGTAGAACTCAAAAAGATCTCAATTAATCACGTTATTCATAAAAAACATATTGGTTTACTACCGCAAATTCAAGAAAAAATACGCTCTAAACTCCCAGATTTAACTCATAGGCGTTTAGAAAATAGCCATCCTAAAGAGTAGAAATCACACTAAGCTGATTTTAATTAGCTGCTTATTTTTTCGCTCAAGTGATAGCAAAGTATTAAAGAAAAGTCTTGGGGTCAGAACAAATTTAAATAAGCCATCTACGATATCCGCTATTTATGGCTAACCCTTATTCCTTGTATCCTTTGTTTGGTTCTTCCAGTCTGAAAAACGACATAAAGTTAATCCCACGTTTGCGCGCCTTTAGAGTCTGTACCAATCACTAGTTCTAAAAGTGATTTTCAACTATGATTGCTCAATTTTGTCAGTATTGAGTTGGATATATGGGCCTATGATTTTGAGAATATTTGCAGTCGTCATTATTTTGTTATTTTCTCAAATTACGTTTGCGACCAAAGTGATTTTGATTATTCCGGACGAAAAAGGACCTGCGTTTTGGAACATAGTGCATCAAGTCAGTGCCGCTTCAGCTAAGAGTTTGGATGTGCACCTTGAGGTGATTTATGGTGGATCCAATCGCTTTTCAACGTTGGACATAATTGAAGGTATCGTTGCCCGACCAATAAAGCCTGATTACCTTATATTTCGACCATTTTATGGTAATGCTGCGAGTGTTTTGGACCTGATTGAAGCTAAAGGTATCTTGTTTGTAACATTGGAACAGGCTTTTTCTGGAGAAGAAGCGATGGAACTGCAACGACCCGGACAAAAGTATAAACACTGGATTGGAGAAGTTGCTTACGATAACGCTAACGGGGGGTTGCTGCTGTTAAATGCTTTACTCAAAGAACATCGAATTCGTCACCCAGCCGTTGAGCCTGCGATAATAGGGATGGGAGGTGACTTTGACAACTTATCTATCTCCAGACAACAAGTTCTCACTGATTTAGCTGGTACTAGTGAGGTTCGTCTAAACCAAATTTTCCCTACCTACTGGGATCCTAAAAATATTGCTACTAATTTTGCAATGATGCTTGAGCGTTATCCACATACTAATATTTTCTGGTGCGCGGGTGATCAGTTGGCATTAGAAACTTTGGCTCAACATCAACTTTTGTCCAACAAGCCAATTGTTGCGGGTGGGTTTGATTGGTTGCCCGAAGCTCTATTAAAAATCCAAAAAGGAGAACTCACTGCTTCGGCAGGCGGGCACTTTTTGATGGGGGCTATCGCCATTACAAAGATTTTTGATTATCAAAACGGCATAGACAGATTTTCAGCTAGCCCTAGCTTGTATGATTTTGAGGTTATCACGAAAGAAAATGTGGATAGTTACCAAGATTTCATGCAACAAAGAAAGTGGCAGGAAGTAAACTTTAATCAATTTTCAGCTTACAAAATGGGGGATGAACCCAAAGCTTTATCTATGCAAAATATTATTAAATCAATAAGAGAATAGTGGCTTGTATAGCCTTTGATAAGTTTACCAAGCGTTATATTTTTTCAATGTTTTCAGAGACGGTTTACTATTTAATACTCTAAGAGAATTAATGCATCCACTTGCTGTTGTGTGATTTTTTGGTGGAATAGACATCGGCTAAAGTTTATGCGACACAAGTCCGACTCAATCTAAACTAGTTGGGATAATTATTACTCACTTTCAAGCCAATTTCTGCCATTTTATGTTGATCAACATGGCGATTGAAACGGGCTATTAATAACCTGAGTTTAGGTTGAATATAGGTTTGGCAAAACGGCCGGTTATGGTCTGAATAAAAATAATCTGTTAGTTCAACCTTATTCGGTTTAAAGCTTTTGAAAGCATAGACTTGGGTAATTACCGCTTTATCAAAATCTGCTCTCAATACATTTAAAATGTGTAACGCTTGCTTAAATTGAATATCGTCAAAGGTATATATGGCTGAACGGTACTTTCCGCGCATAGAATGGTCAGATGTACTGGCATGGGTATGCAAATGGATTTCGATTAAGTCTGATAACGATATGACTGCTGGGTCAAAATACACTTCAATCGCTTCAGACAAGCTAGAGTGCTTGCCGTTTGATGCTATCCATCCTTGATTCACATTAGTTATACCAATAAGTGATGTAAATACGCCTTCGGTGCACCAGTGACAACCACCACCCAAACCAACTTTACTAGGGGCAGTTGTCATGTCAGGAAGCTTTCATTGCAAGTTTGTTAATAATCACAGATATTCAAACTCTCTATGCTGAAGGTAATTTCCAGTCAGGTCTGATGAAGTGACAAGTGTAGCCATTAGGACGTGTTTCTAAATAGTCTTGATGTTCAACTTCAGCTTCCCAAAAATCACTGACTGGTTCTACTTCAGTCACAACTTTCCCTGGCCACAAACCACAGGCATTTACATCAACAATAGTTCTTGATGCTTCTGCTTTTTGCTCATCAGACACATAATAAATAGCTGAACGATAAGACGCACCGGTATCATTACCTTGTCTGTTTTGTGTACTAGGATCATGAATTTGAAAGAAAAATTCTAAAAGTTGTCGATAAGTGATAATTTCATTATCAAATAATATCTCAATACCCTCTGCGTGGTTACCATGATTGCGGTAGGTAGCATTTGGCACTTCACCACCCGTGTAACCGACCCGAGTGGATGTAACCCCAGGCATTTTACGAATAAGATCCTGCATACCCCAAAAACAACCACCAGCTAATACTGCGCGTTCATTTGCCATGACTAAATCTCCTCTACTTGATCTAAATAAGCTTCATACCCTTTGTTTGCCATTTCATCCCGAGGGATAAAACGCAGTGAAGCAGAATTAATACAATAACGCAGACCGCCTTGGTCTTTAGGCCCATCAGGAAATACATGGCCTAGGTGACTGTCACCATGAGAAGAACGCACCTCAGTGCGAGTCATGCCAAGGGTGTTATCAGTAATTTCATTGACATTAACTGGGTCTATGGCCTTGGTAAAGCTAGGCCAGCCACATCCTGATTCATACTTGGCAGATGAGGCAAATAAAGGTTCTCCAGATACCACATCTACATAAATACCAGGTAAGGTGTTATTTAATAATTCACCGGTACCAGGGCGCTCAGTGCCATTTTCTTGAGTGACATGAAACTGTTCTGGTGTCAGGGCAGAAATTGCATCCTGTGATTTTTGATATGTACTCATAATTTCCTCTTTGTTATTAATGAGAGGTACTTGTTGGAGTGTAACAGACCTGCTCTTAGAGTATTTTATTGCGTATTGGCGATAAAGATCACTATTTGAAGTGAACGACTAGTTATCTTTTATGATTTCTCTAGCTGCGTTATGCCCTGGAGCACCTGTTACGCCACCACCAGGGTGAGTCCCAGCACCACACATATACAATCCTTTTATAGGAGAGCGATAGTTGCCATGGCCTAATAATGGTCTGGTGCTAAACATCTGATCCAAACTCATGTTACCGTGCATGATGTCACCTTTAGTCAGCCCAAATATACGTTCGAGATCTAGTGGGCTGAGTACTTGGCGACCTAACACCGATTGCTTAAAACCTGGTGCAACCTTTTCGATCTGTTCAATAATTAAATCTGCTGCTGTCTCACGGTGCAGATCCCAATCGATATCTGGGTCGAACTGTTGGCAAAATAAACTGGCCACATGTTGTCCTTCAGGCGCTAAGGTATCGTCAAGTGTTGAAGGAATAAGCATCTCCACAATGGGAGCTTTAGACCAGCCATGTTGTTTTGAATCACGGTAGGCTTGATCAATATAATCACATGTTGCACCTACAATGATCCCACCTGTTAGGTGTTCGGCACTGGCGCGTTCTTGCTGCGTCAAGCAGGTAAATTTGGGAAGTTCACTTAACGCCACGTTCATACGAAAAGTGCCTGAGCCGTTTTTGTAATGTTTCATGCGCCGTGCAAAATCATCTGGAAGATGTTTTGGATCAACCAGTTGGTTATACAACAGGCTTGGGTTGAGATTTGAGACGATGACTTTAGCTTCTAAGGTTTCGCCGTTTTCTAGTAATACAGCGTATGCCTTGCCATCTTTCACCAACACTTTTTTTACTGCTGCATCGGTTTCGATTTCAACACCTTTGTCCATAGCTGACTTTGCCATAGCTTGAGTAATGGCACCCATACCTCCAATTGCGTGACCCCAAACCCCTTTTTCGCCGTTGACTTCACCAAAAGCATGATGCATGAGAACATAAGCGGAACCGGGAGTTTGAGTATCGGCATAATTTCCCACAATACCATCAAAAGCAAATGCACCTTTGACGTACTCGTTTTCAAAATATAAGTCTAAAAAATCCGAGACACTTTTTGTGAAGATATCTAACACAATACGTTCGTCTTCGATGGGTAATTTTCGCAAGCGATTACCAAACTTTGCTGCTTTAAAAATGTCTCTGATCCCACCGCCAACATTGGGTGGTGTTTCCAGTAAAAAGTCGCGAATAATATCGGCGACCATGCTTGTGTCTCTAAAGTAGCGATCTAGGGCATCAGCATCAGTCTTAGAAAAACGCGCTATCTCGGCCTTTAAATTATCAGAGCCTACAACAAAAGCTAGAAAGTCACCGTTATCATGCGGCCATAAATTATTAACCTTTCTATGCACAATCTTTAAGCCGTTTTGGTGTAGCTGTAGATCATTAATAACCTTAGGGTTAAGCAAACTTACCGTATAAGCAGCCACTGAATTTCTAAAGCCTGGGTGAAATTCTTCAGTAACGGCAGCTCCACCCACCACATTGCGCCGTTCTAAAACACGTACTTTTTTACCTGCTATTGCAAGATAGTTGGCACACACCAAACCGTTATGTCCACCGCCTATGATAATTGCATCTAACATCTGTATTCCCAAAAAATTATGCTGTGTGATTATTGACAGTATTGAACACTCGTTCAATACTGTCAATAATCACAGATAAAGTAGACTAACCGAAAACAATGGCGCTAAACCAATCAAATAAAATAAAACAGCTTGTCGCTGAACAGAAACAGGGATTCTCTCTTGCTCAAACGTTTTATAAAGACATTGATATCTATGCTACAGAGATAAGCAATATATTCTTGAAACATTGGTTGTTTGCTGGGCATGTGTCACAAATTCCCATTGCTGGTGATTATTTTACTTTTGAGTTTGATACTGAGTCAGTCATTGTTTTGCGAACGACTGCAGGTGAGATAAAAGCCCATATAAATGTGTGTCGTCATCGAGGCTCAAAAATTTGCCTCGAACAATCTGGCACGCAAAAATCTCTTACTTGTCCATATCATGCATGGAATTATAATTTAGATGGAGAGTTAATTTCTGCTCGTAACATGCCTAATGATTTTGAGCTCTCAGATAATGGCTTGCATAAGGTAAACGTTGAGCTTTTGGGCGGGCTTATTTTTGTATGTTTAAGTGAAAACCCACCAAGTGTTGCTTCTCTTCGCCAAGATCTTAATTCAACCTTCGAACTATTCGGCATGCATAGTATGAAACTGGCTGAAAAGAAGTCATATCGCATTCCTGCAAATTGGAAGTTAGCGGTTGAGAATTATCAAGAGTGTTATCACTGTGCACCATCTCATCAAGAATTTGCTCAAGTTCACGCTATGGCAAAGCCTCCCAAGATGTTTCAAAAAGCCAAAGAAAATTTTTCACAAGCGAATCAAGGTAACCCAAAATTTACAGAGTTTAATCGTTATTTTGATTTGGCTGAAGAAGGGCAGGAAGGTTATCAATACGACAGAAATCCTTTACTTCGTAATGCACTTAGTGGAAGTCTAGGTGGCAAGACTGTTGCACCTTTGCTCGGAACTTTGCAAGGCTATGATGGTGGGGCTTCTGAGTTGATGATTGGACCCCTGAGCTATTTTTTAATTTACGACGATCATATGATTGGTTACCGTTTTTTACCTATTTCTGCAGATGAATGTATCTGTGATGTGTTCTGGTTTGTAAATGAATCTGCAGTGCAAGGGAAAGACTATCAACTTGAGCAACTCACATGGCTTTGGGACGTGACCACCCAAGCGGATAAAACCATTATTAGGAATAATCAAAAAGGTGTGGATTCAAGGTTTTATCAATCAGGACGTTTGTCTGAAATGGAACGTTTTCAACAAAGCTTTTTAAACTGGTATCTACAAGCTTTGGTGAAGTGATTTCTATCAGATTAATATTTGTGACGAAATTACCATTTAAGTTCATAAACGAGGCATACAAAATCAAACCGCTGATATAAGTTACGATAAATTATCAAATGTTTGAGTCGCCTTGCGGCTCAGGTCTAAGACACTTTATTTAGAGCTCTATTTTTAAGCTTAAATAAAGTCCGTGATAATTGAACCCTGCTAGATTTTTAAACCCCTGCAAAAACAGGGCGCCTAACTGTCTTTCTGCAACTGTAGGCGCCACAACAATGAAATAAAACTCAACAGAACTTAACGGGTGACATCGGGTAAGTCTTCAGCGAACCAATACCGCTGTTACCACTGCTCGTCTGTCAAAGCCATCATGCTGTCTTTTCCGCTGGTGATATCAGCCAGCAACCATGTACTTTCGGTCAACAGTTTGTCGAAGTAGTATTGCGCCGAAACCAACTTGCTCTCTAGCAGCGGAGTGTTACCTTCGCCAGCATTCAGTTGCTCCTTCGCCGCAGCTGCCATCCTTGACCACATGTAGGCGATAACCGTCAGTGCCATGAGGCGCAAGAAGGGACTAGCCGCTGCTCCCGCCTGTTCGGGATCCTTCATGCCATTTGCTGCGATCCATTGGGTGGCTTTCTCCAAAGACTTAACCGCAACTTCAAGTGCGTCATGATGTGGTAGTGAGGCGTTTCCTTTGACATAGTCATTCAGTGTCGTTAGTAGATGACCAATGAGTCGACCTCGATTCAGGCCGAGCTTGCGACCGACGAGATCCATAGCCTGAATTCCGTTGGTACCCTCGTAAATTCGTGAAATACGGCTGTCGCGCAACAGCTGTTCTAATGGCCAATCGGTAGTAAAGCCCGAACCTCCAAGTACCTGAAGCCCCTGATCAGCATTATTAAAGCCTTCGTCAGTGAGAAATGATTTCACGACTGGCGTAAGGAGCTGCACCATGTCATCTGCTCCCTCACGCACCGTGGCGTCAGGGTGGGCTACAGACAAATCGAGTTGATGCCCAGTGAAAAGTGCTAGGGCGCGCATCCCCTCGTTAAGGACTTTTTGACGCATCAACATGCGACGCACATCGGGGTGAACAATAATTGGGTCTGCCGCCTCGTCAGGATTTTTGGGACCACTGAGGGAGCGACTCTGCAGTCGCTCACGGGCAAAGCTTAAGCTTTCCTGAAAGGCCATTTCTGCGATACCCAGTCCCTGCATACCGACCATTAGTCGCGCTTCATTCATCATAGTGAACATGGACCGCATACCATCATTGGGCTCCCCCACAAGCCAGCCCTTCGCATCATCAAAGTTCATGACACAGGTTGCTGAGCCTTTAATGCCCATCTTATGTTCCAGCCCGCCACAAAATGCAGGATTACGCTCTGAACCTCCGGGTAGGTATTTGGGGACTAAAAACAGTGATAAACCCTTAGTTGTGTCTGGCGCACCTGGCAGTTTTGCCAGTACTAGGTGGATAATATTCTCTGCCAAGTCGTGTTCACCACCGGAGATCCAGATTTTGGTGCCTTTAATGCTGTAGCTATTATCGGATAGTGGGGTGGCGCGGGTACGTGTTAAGCCCAGGTCTGTGCCGCATTGTGGTTCGGTCAGGCACATGGTGCCAGTCCACTGTCCGCTAATAAGTTTGGCTAAGTAAGTGGCTTTCAGTTCGTTTGAACCATGAGCATAAAGGGCGCTGATAGCACCATGGGTGAGCCCAGAATACATGCCGAGTGAGAGATTGCTGGAACAGACCATTTCGTCCACAATAAACTTTAAGGTGTGTGGCAAGCCCTGCCCACCAAATTCTGTTGGAGAATCTAGTGATGCCCATCCCGCTTCAGTAAATTGTTTATAAGCCTCTTTGAAGCCCTTTGGAGTGGTAACATTATGCGTTTGAGGGTCGTATTGACAACCCTGCTCGTCACCTACTTTGTTGACTGGTTGCAGAACTTCGGTAGCTAATTTTCCTGCTTCTTCGATGACGGCTGAAATAATATCGGGTGTGGCTTCGCTGTATTTGTCTAGCTCATGGAGCTTGTCAGCGCCTAAAACATCAAAAAGAATAAATTTGATATCGTTTACGGGTGCTTTGTATTGCATAAAAATCCTCCGTTTATGGGTTAGATTTGGTGGTCGTGTGGCATTTGATCAAGAATTATTACGTAACAAATACTCGCTTAGTTCAGAACAGCGCGAGCCTATCTAATTATTGTAGACAGAGTACCTGCGAGATTTTATTAGTAAAAAATATTTCTCACCTCGATAAAAAGTCTTATTTATCGATAGTTACAACGAACAAACTGCTGTTAACTCAGGCGCCTTTAAGCCTGTTGCACAGATAAGGTATGTGCACTATTCTTGCATCGCTATATGGATGGATAATTTGATAAATGCATTTAGTAAGACTGTTTACTCTTATTCAAATATTCATCTTCAATGATCAGCTTTGATGACGTTTAGGTCGAGTGTATATATTTTGCACGCTTTCGGTAAAAGACTTCCGATTTAAATCTATATTCCTTCGAACGGGATTCAAGCTTTTTTTATAGCTCGAGATTTAACCTGATTATGACTTGTCTATCGATTAATGACATAAAGAGTAGCCTAAGAACAACAGCGCTTGACCATTTGTTTTTATTAGCCATAAGGCTTTGATTGATAATTTTTGTGTATGTTTTTTGATTTTTTAGCTGCTGTGTAATGAGTTTTATGAGGAGAGAAAATGAAAGTTTTTATTTTATATGCACATCCGGAGCCGGACGCTTCATTTCAAGCAGAATTGCATAGAAGGGGAGTTGAAACCCTAAAATCTGAAGGGCATGAGGTAGTGGTTTCTGACCTTTATAAAATGGGTTTTAACCCGGTGGCTAGTGCGGATGATTTTTCTATTCGGCGCTTCCCTGAGCGCCTGCAGTATGATCGTGAGCAAAAGTTTGCAGTTGATAATGATGCACTGCCTGAGGACATTAAAGCTGAGCTGGAAAAGATTTTCTGGTGCGACTTTTTCATTGTACAGTTTCCTCTTTATTGGTTTTCAACACCAGCAATTTTGAAAGGATGGTTTGATCGTGTGTTCGTGAATTCTGTAGTTTATGGAGCTGGAAAACGCTATGAAACTGGAGGCCTCAAAGGCCGTAAAGCTATGGTTGTGACAAGCTGTGGGGCTTATCCTGAAATGTTTGAACCAGATGGTGTGATGGGTGATATTAACGTTGCTCTATGGCACCTTCACAACGGTACCTTATTTTATACAGGATTTGAGGTATTGCCAGCTTTTGTAGCCTATTCACCAGTGTTCCTTGGGCAAGAAGCCTGTGACAAATACCTGAATGATTACAGTACTCGATTAAAAAATATTGATACGACAATGCCGATGAAATTTCATCCTCTTACCGATTTTGGCTCAGATTTTAAACTTAAGCCAGATGTAACCCCTCTAAGTGCAGGCCACCGACGGTAATAGTTTGGAGACGTTTAATCTAGTGGAAGAGGGGTGGGTTCTGTAAGGATTTTTCCGAAACGGTACCTCAACTTTTTCATAGTTAATAATTCTGGCTGTCATAAATTTATCGCCTCGTGTGAGTCAAGGAAAAATAAAATGCATCCTTGATTTATCCGTATGTTTGGTTACTCAATTTTACCCTAGCTAGCAAGCAGGGGGTAAGTGTGAGCAAAAGATGACGCCAAAAAAGTTAACTTAATTTTCTACTCTGGTGATATGAGGTCAATCTAAAAATCGCTGTTTGACTTTTATACAGCAGTCATTCATGTTTGTTTTGACAGCATATTTATCTGGCTTAGTTGTTAATTTCAGAGAGTCTTTGATACCTCCCATTTCTAAGATTGTTGGCTTCAAACAGAAGATAAGGTTGATTACATAACGTTACATATTCATCAAGTGCTCCTATGTGTTTGGGGATATTGTTGGGATTCGAAGATGACAACTAACATGATTTATTATGCAATGTTCGCTTATAAAGCCATCATGTATTTTATACATCATCCGACTCATTACATATTTTCATTACCCAATTTACAAAACTTTCTATTTGCTACGAATGTCGTCCATCTTTACTATTGTGTATCGATAAGCGACCCCATGGCAGCTCGTAAGATACTAGCTCAACATAACTAATCGTGCCTATTTCCAAGCAGTATTCACCCATTGTTCGCACAACAATACTGCTTCATCTGCACTAAAGGTTTCGCTAGATAAACACCACTCCAGCCACAACCCATCAATGATTGCAGTAAGCCCAATAGCGGCAAGTCGTGGAGAGGGTTTGACGGGATACAATTGGTCTAACTCAAAGAAGCTTTGTTCAAGAAATACTCGAAATGCCTTATTAGACGAATCATGCGCGTCTTTGATTTTGGGAGATATGTCAATCATTCCCCAAAACACCACCCAAGCTCGGAGTATCTTTCGTTGCATCACCGAATCACTAAAGGTTTCTTCTATAAAAATAGATAAACGTTGCCTTGGAAGTATGGTGTATTGTGATTTTACAATGGCCTCATCCATCAAAGAAAACGCCAAGTCTAAATATGCAGCAGCCAAGAGGTTATTAAGTGTACCGAAGTGATAATTAATCAGCCCAACTGACATGTCTGCTATCTCGCAAATCTTTCGGACAGAACAGCCATCAACACCCTCTTCCATCAAAGAATCTAATGTAGCCTGAATAAGCTTCGATTGAGCCATACTATAGCTAGGTCTTTGAGTGCTTTTAAAATCTATGCTGGTCATCTAGTAACCATAAGATACAAACATATTAAAGTCATCTTGTATTCATTATGTAAACATAGAACGATTGTTTTAATTTTAATAAGCTCGGTAGATCTTGGTTTATTAAATGTTAAATCGGGTCATTCAGCCCTTTAGCTAACTTGTATTTGATACGTATTCATTTTTGTAACTGCAACTTATGTAACTGCAAGTGCTGCATTTTAATTTAAGGCTTCGATTCCAATCTTTTTAATGACATTTTGATACCTGTGACGATCATCAATATATTCTCGATTTAATAACACCATTCTATTTATCGCTTGTTGGAAAAAATAACCTGTACGCAAATAACGTTGTTTCAACTCCTCTAGTCCTTTAGTCCAATATGTGATGAATATGTATTGACCAGTGCTTAGCTAATGAAAGACATATAAATAATGATAAAGAGGATTGCATCAGAAAATTTAGACCATAAGTTGAAGTAAATTTTAATCATACTAAACTCTCTAAGCTTAATTGACCGCAATTGCAGTCAACCCAATAGGCTGTATCTTCATTTACCCTCTGATTAAGCTGACAAAGCCTTTGCTAAGCGGCCTTGAGTGTTTTAAAATTATAAGAATAAGTTTCTTTTAAATGTCGGTATATTCAGTGTTCTCAGCTAGTTCAATAACTTTACTTAAAAATGCTAACGTTTATGCTCCAGATTCAATTGGGCTTAAACATCTTGTGATTGGTGGTGGGGAGATCCTGTATATCGGGGATGTTCTGCCTGTTTTAGACTCACTACTCGCTGTTGACGAGCTAGACTTGCAAGGCCAAGCGCTAATTCCTGGTTTTATCGATGCCCATACTCACATTACTGGCGGCGGGGGAGAAGCTGGTTTTTCTACTCGTGTCCCCGCTGTGCCCTTAAGTCAATTTACTAAAGCGGGTGTTACAACTGCTGTTGGTCTGTTGGGTACTGATGATATCACTCGAAGCACTGAATCATTACTGGCACAAGTTTATTCATTGCGTGAAGAAGGGTTGTCAGCCTATTGTTATACTGGTGGTTACCATCTTCCGCCTACTACACTGACCGGATCTATCAGGACCGATATCGTATTCATAGAGCCAATCGTTGGTGTAGGTGAATTGGCCATTAGTGATCACCGATCGTCTCAACCCACACTCAATGAACTACTCAAAGTTGCTTCAGAAGCTCATGTCTCACGTTTGATGACCGGTAAAGCGGGAATTGTGCATTTGCATTTAGGTGATGGAGAGCGTGGGTTAGAGTTAGTGCGTGAGGCACTAGCACAGTCCGAGATACCCGCTAAGACCTTTAACCCTACACATGTAAACAGGCGCAGAGAATTATTTGAAGAAGCGTGCGAGTTAACCAAGCAGGGTTGTTGGATTGATGTCACCGCATTTGAAACTGGGGATGTTGGCTATGAGCCAGCGGATGCGCTGTTACGCTTTATCAATAGTGATTACCCACAAGACAAACTGACCATCAGTTCTGATGGCGGTGGTTGTTTGCCAAATTTTGATAAACAGGGTCACATGACAAAAATGGATTTTGCTAATTCTATCGCTATGACGAATGTTTTTTACCAATTGATTGACCAAGGAACAAAGATAGAAGATTGCTTAGCTTTTTTTACAAGCAATGTTGCAACGCTAATGAACTTTAAAACTAAAGGTCGCATAGCACTCGGTATGGATGCCGATTTAATCGTTTTAGATAAACAAAACCGCATAAGCCATGTCATGGCTAAAGGTATATGGCATATCTACAATACAAAAGTTGTTAAGAAAGGTACGTTTGAGGAATAAAGATGCCGTCTCCAGAAATTAAAGGTCAGCAACGTGGTTATGTTATACCTATCGGTGGTGCTGAAGAAAAAATAAATAATCCTGAAATTTTAAAGAAATTTGTTGAATTATGCGGCGGCAGTGAAGCTGACATTTGCATTGTACCCACCGCTTCCCAACTAGAAGATACTGGTGAAAGATATCAAAAGTTATTTGAAGAACTAGGTGCAGGTAATACTCATTGGTTGCCTATTAGCGACCGTAATGATGCCAAAAAAGAAGAGTACGTGATTCAGCTTGAAAGCTGTACTGGCATATTTATTACTGGGGGTAATCAACTTCGTTTGTCGACTATTCTTGGAGGCACACCTATAGCCAAAACTATTCGTAAGCTCAATGCTCAAGGTGTTCATGTAGCAGGCACATCTGCTGGTGCTGCAATTGTGTCGCAACATATGATCACGGGTGGTAACACCGGCATTGTGCCTACTGAAGACGGTGTTAATTTAGCACCTGGTATGGGACTGATTAATACTATAGTGGTCGACCAACATTTTAATGAACGAAACAGATTGTCACGTCTGTTAAGTGCAGTGTCTTACAATCCGTTTTTACTTGGTCTAGGACTAGACGAAGATACCGCTGCTTTTATCGACGGTGACAATGAATTTACTGTAGTGGGGAGTGGCGCAATAACGGTAATCGATCCTTCGGATATCGAACATTCATCTATGGCTGAAGCACGCAGCGGTGATGCACTTACTTTGTTAAATTTAAAAGTGCATATATTGGCTAACGGAAGTCGTTACAACATCAACGATCGTAAAGCCTTCATAGAATAACCCTCTTAAAAAATGGGCGGCAATTTTCTCGCCCATTTTATACAAGCAATTATTCATAACATATTAAAACATTGGCGCTTATGGTAGTTTTTATATAAGTTAGTTTCAGTTTGATCTATCTACACACTCTCAACGCGTCCCTAATCCAGATAAAATTTAAGAAGGAATCTTTGGCCTATGAAAATTCTCAATAAAAATGTATATGTCGGCCCCAATATATACGCTAACTTTCCTGTTATTCGTTACCAAATTGATATCGGTGAGTTAGAGCAGTGGCCTTCAGTAAAATTAGGCATAGGGTTTATTGATGGATTAGTAGAAGCTTTACCTTCGTTGCAAAGTCACGGTTGTTCATATGGTGAAGAAGGTGGTTTTCTCAAACGGTTGAGAGAAGACGAAGGTACTTGGATCGGACATATTTGGGAGCACGTAGCCCTTGAGTTACAAAACTTAGCAGGTTCACCGGTCAATTTTGGACGCACTAGAAGCTTAAAGAAAAAAGGCTGTTACAACGTTGTTTACCAATACCATCAAAGAGATGTGGGGCTAGAAGCAGGCTCATTAGGTATGCGTTTATTAACTCACCTGATGCCACTTGATGTGCAACAGATTATCAAAGCAGATATTGAAGACGATTTTGATTTTAACGAAGAATTACGCGGTTTTGTACGTATGGCTCAACGTAAAGAATTTGGGCCTAGTACAGGCTCCCTTGTGGCGGCTGCTGAACAGCGAAATATTCCTTGGTTGCGTTTAAACCAATATAGTCTTGTGCAGTTTGGTCACGGTAAATATCAACAGCGTATTCAGGCCACTATTACCAGCGAAACTAAACACATCGCTGTAGAGATTTCTTGCGATAAAGAAGACACTCACAACTTACTCAACGATTTAGGTCTGCCCGTGCCCCAACAAACGGTGGTATACGGTGAAAAACAGGCTGCGCGGGCAGCAAATAAAATGGGTTTTCCTGTGGTAGTTAAACCATTGAATGCCAACCATGGTAGAGGCGTAAGTATTAATCTCACAACAGACGAAGAAGTGATTACGGCTTTCGTTGAAGCGCAAAAACACGGTACTGGTAAAGCTGTTTTAATTGAAAGTTTCATAACAGGTTATGACCACAGAATGTTAGTGGTAAATAATGAACTTGTTGCGGTTGCTAAACGTGTACCCGGCCATGTTGTAGGTGACGGTAACAGTAATATTGAAGAATTAATCGACATCGTTAACTCAGACCCTCGCCGCGGTATAGGCCATGAAAAAGTGTTAACTCGATTGGAGCTAGATAGCCAAGCCGAACGTTTAATGGATGAGGCTAACTACAACAAACAAACCATATTAGATAAAGACCAAATTTTCTTTCTTCGCTCTACAGCAAACTTGTCAACCGGTGGTACAGCGATAGATGTCACCGATATAGTGCACCCCGATAACAGAGATATGGCAGTCCGTTCCATTAAAGCCATCGGCCTTGACATAGGTGGAGTCGATTTTCTAACAGACGACATCAGTAAGTCTTATAAAGAAATTGGTGGTGGCATTTGCGAATGTAATGCTGCGCCGGGCTTTAGAATGCATGTAGCGCCAAGCGAGGGTACACCTAGAGATGTGGCTGGTAAAGTCATCGATATGTTGTTCCCTGCGGGCACTAATGCGCGCATTCCTATCGCTGCTATTACCGGTACCAATGGTAAAACGACCACTTCACGTATGTTAGCCAGCATTATGAAAGCATCTGGATTTACCACAGGCATGACCTCTACAGACGGAGTCTACATTGACGGACATCTAACGGTTAAAGGAGACATGACGGGTCCTACGGCAGCACAAATTGTGCTGCGTGACCCTAGCGTTGATTTTGCTATTATGGAGACAGCACGTGGTGGCATTTTAAAGCGAGGTTTAGGTTATACCTCTTGTAATGTTGGGGCTTGTTTGAATGTTACTGCTGACCACTTGGGACAAAGGGGCATTGATACAGTAGAGCAACTGGCGCAAATTAAACGTGTGGTGGTTGAAGTCGCAAAAGATGTAGTGGTGCTTAATGCTGATGACCATCTATGTTTACAGATGGCAGATTTTTGTGAGGCCGAGCGTATTTGTTATGTCACGATGGACTCGGGACATGGCCTAGTGCGCGAGCATATTCGCAGCGGTGGCATGGCGGCCGTGCTTGAAAAAGGCATCAACGGCGATATGATCACCATTTATGATAAAGGCGCACACATACCGCTACTTTGGACGCATTTAATTCCTGCAACGGTCGAAGGTAAGGCTTTGCATAATGTGCAAAATGCGATGTTTGCTGCAGCGATTGCCTATAGTTTTGATACATCGTTAGAGAATATACGCCAAGGCCTGAGGATTTTTAACACATCATTCTATCAAGCACCGGGTCGACTCAATATTTACGATGAGCTGCCTTTCAAGGTAATACTCGATTACGCTCACAATCCAGCTGCTATCGCTACCATCACTGACTTAGCAAAACGTTTAGATGTGAACGGAAAACGCCGCATTGTCATGGCAATGCCAGGAGACAGGCGCAATGAAGATGTAGTGGCCGTTGCTAACATAACTGCCAAGGGTTTTGACAGCTTCATTTGTAAGGCTGACGACGACAGAAGAGGTCGCAGTCATGATGAAGTGCCACAGATGCTCAAACAAACATTACTTGATGCTGGTATCAATGAAGCTAATATTCAGGTCATTCCATCCGAAGAAAACGCAGTTGAACAAGGTCTCAAAGATTGTAAAAGTGGAGATTTGTTGATTATTCTGGGAGACAATATTACTCGTTGTTGGAAACAGATAGTGCATTTTAATAGTGACATAGCTACAGACAACCATGATGAAAAACCATCTGAAGATTTTCCTGAAAAACTATTTGAACACACAGAGCATAAGTTTGAATTAAACGAAGGTGAGTCGTTGGTGCATGACGAACGTGGTGTGCGTTTAGTGGTTGAGCATGACGAAGATTCTGATTAGGGATATTCGAATCATGCGATTGGAACTAGACGAAGCGAGGCGTTTAACAGGCCCTAATCTGTTGTGGGATCACCCCGGTGGTATCCTAGATGTGTTTATTGAAGGCATTGACAAAATTAAGGTGGTGAATGAATGGCAGAAGTGGGTTGCCACGTTGCAAACACAATTTGGTTGGCAGCAGCAAACTACTTTTCGTCTGCACAGTGAAGGGGCGAACTTAGCTCTTAGCGCCCCTATGGATGCACTTTATTGTGCCTGCGATCTTGCTGAGTTAGCCTGGCATTGTTGTGTCGCAGAACTCAAAGGAGAAGCTGTCCCGAATTGGCAGCTTCGGCTAAATGAATTACATGAAGAACTCGCGCAGGAGGTTAACCCTGCTCTAATTCTTATTATGGAAGCTGCGCAAAAAAATAAAGTGAGTTGTATAACTGATGATGACGATATCAGCCTAGGTATGGGCAAGACATCACAAACGTGGCCTATTGATGAGTTGCCCGCGCTGCAAGATATCCAGTGGCATACCTATCAAGACATCCCTCGGGCTCTTATTACTGGTACAAATGGTAAATCAACCAGTGTGCGCTTGGCGTCGCACATTGCCAAAGCGGCGGGTTTTGTGGCGGGTGTCACCTCTACCGATTTTATTCGTGTGGGTGACGATATTATAGACAATGGTGATTATTCAGGACCTGGTGGCGCAAGAATGTTGCTCAGAGACTCGCGCACAGAGATAGCATTCTTGGAAGTCGCTCGAGGTGGAATATTAAGAAGGGGCATACCTATTGATTCAGTCGATGCGGCGCTTATTACCAATGTTGCTAGTGATCATTTGGGACAATATGGTATTAACACAGTTGAAGAATTAGCAGAAACCAAATTTGTAGTCGCAAAAGGGTTGGATCAACAAGGCATTTTAGTACTCAACGCCGATAATGAGCTTGTTATAGCGCAAGGTTTAAAACTTGATAAAAGTATTTGTTGGTACAGCACAGACGAATCCAATGTTTTGATACAAAGCCAAATAAGTTGTGGTGGTGCGGCAGTGTTCATACGTAATCACCATATTATTTATGTCTCGGGATATAAAGAAGAAAACATTGCATCATTAGAGCAAGTTCCTATGACACTTAATGGTGCTGCTCAGCACAATGTACAAAACGCCTTAGGTGTTGTGGGATTATCTAAAGCCTTAAAGTTGCCTACACAGGCTATAAGAATTGGCTTGATGGACTTCGGTAGCAATGCTGAAGATAACCCAGGAAGAGGCAATATCTATGAAATTAATGGCATCAAGGTATTGGTGGACTTTGCTCACAATGAACACAGTATGCGTGCGGTGGTAAAAACCATTAATCAATTACCGGCTAAACGTAAAATAGCCATGTTCAGTCATGCTGGGGACAGAAGTGATGACGAAATTCGAAGCCTAACGGCTGCGGTCGCTGAGCTTGATGCCAGTCTTTACATCGTTACTGAATTAGAGCGTTATTTACGAGGTCGTCAGATAGGTGACGTCCCGCAAATTGTTGGTGATTACCTGTATCGTCAATCGATCTCCTCAGAAAAAATCTGCTACGCTGCCGACCCATTAAAAGGGGCAAAAATAGCAATGGATTTTGCTCAGCCTGGCGATGTGGTGCTGTTGTTTGTATTAGCAGATAGAGAACAAGTACATCAGTATTTGGTGGGGCAATAGCCTGTGGCCATTGCAAAAAACAGGTGATTTAACTGGTCTAGAATTGATGCTTAACGCGTAATAGATAAGCAATAGCTGTTCAGTTTACAAGGTCAGTATGGATTCATTAACACAAGTTGTTTTGGGTAGTGCCGTTGGTTATGCGGTTTTAGGCAACAAAGTAGGACGTAAAGCCGCCATTTATGGTGCTGTTTTAGGTACATTGCCTGATCTAGATGTTTTTCTGCCTTATGGTGGTGAAGTCGAGGCTTTTACTTATCATCGAGGATTTAGCCATTCTATATTGGTGCATCTGTTAATCAGTCCGCTGATCGTATGGCTGATTAGTAAATATCATCAAGACACAATAGTGTATAAAAAACATTGGTTTTGGCTAGTTTTTCTGTGCTTGTCTACCCATGGGATTTTAGATAGTTTCACAGTTTACGGTACACAATTGTTATGGCCTATTACTGAGTATCCATTTGCTGTATCTAATTTATTCATTATTGACCCTTTTTATACTTTACCGCTATTGCTCGCTTTTATCGTTGTTTTGTTACCCAACATTAAGTATGAAAACTCATCTAAAATGTGCTTTTTTGCATTAATCATAAGCAGCTTATATGTGTGTTGGTCTTTGGTAGCAAAAACATATGTAGACCAAAAAGTAGAAACAGCACTTAACGATAGACAGATAAAATTCAACCACTATTTGAGTACACCTGCGCCCCTATCCACGCTACTTTGGAGGATATTAGTCATGTCAGATGGAGAATATTACGAGGGATATGTTTCTGTATTTGATTCAGCATCTGATGTGAGTTTGAATGTCTATAATTCGTCAGACTTTTTGCTCGATAACATTCAAGATGAATGGGGTGTACAGCGACTACGATGGTTCACTAAAGGATTTTATTCGGTCACACAGGAAAAGCAAAATATTGTGTTATCTGATTTACGAATGGGGGCGGAGTGCGGTTATGTGTTCAACTTTATTGTAGGCAAACAAACTGACACTGGCATTGTTGTGAGTGATTATAAAAAGTACAGTATGCGGCCTGACCTAAGTCAGGTTGGTAGAATTTGGGATAGAATTTGGGACCCTTCAATATCATTGGCTCCAGCTAAAAAAAATGCAGTGTGCGCAAACAGTGAAAATTGAGTGCACAGCTCAAATTTGTTGATGGGGACGATACCGATTTTTCACTTAAAACGAATATACTCTGCATAAATACATAAATTTTGGTTGCCAGATTTGTTGTATTGATGCCAACTTTTTAAGAAATGTCTGTGCTTTCCTAGTGAGAAGGGATTGCATTTCGTTGGAGCATAAGCAAATAATGTCAGGTATAACCCTTTGAGTGTCAAACATCAGTGATTATAAAACATCAAGAAAAAATTGCCTCCCCAGAGGTTATTCAAAGCCGTTACGAAGACTTAGGTTACATATGTAGTCATTCGGTAGCCACCTCAATATATTTGGCCTGCCACTTGCAGAAACCTATTCTAATTGAAGGCCCTCCTGGCGTAGGGAAAACTGAGTTAGCCAAAGTAACAGCCGCTTACCTCAACGCTCCTTTGATACGCATGCAGTGTTATGAAGGTCTTGACGAGTCAAAAGCACTTTATGAATGGAAGTATGGTAAACAACTTCTGTACACTCAGGTGCTGAAAGAGCAATTGGGCGATGTGCTCAGAGGAGCCAGAGGTTTAGATGAGTCTATCGCCCGTCTGCATGATTTTGGAGACATATTCTATTCACAGGATTTTTTAGAACCTAGACCTTTATTGCAAGCTTTACAAAGTCAAGAAGGTGCGGTCTTACTGATAGATGAAATAGACAAGGCGGATCAAGAGTTCGAAGCTTTTCTGTTAGAGCTGTTATCAGATTACCAAGTATCAATCCCTGAAATTGGTACGGTAAAAGCCGTTTCGACTCCTATTGTAATGTTGACCAGTAACAACACGCGAGAGCTCGGAGATGCACTAAAGCGCCGGTGTTTACATCTGTATATTCCTTTCCCTGATGCCGCCTTAGAAAGTCGTATTCTAGCAACTCAAGTTGAAGGTCTTGATGCGCAGTTAAGAGAGCAAATAGTGGCTCTGATTGGTAAACTTAGAGACATGCCTTTGAAAAAATCACCTGCAGTCAGTGAAACTATCGATTGGGCAAGGGCGCTACTTTTACTAAACGTTGAAGAGTTGGACCCACATTGGGTAAAAGAAACATTGAATCTGTTGCTGAAGTTTCAGGATGATATCGAATTGGTCGAGCCAGAAATTAAAGCTTTGTTGAAGGATTTACGCTAAGTGCGTTTTGTTGCCAACTTTATAGTTGCATTGCGTGAGGCCGGTCTGCCGGTGTCGCCTGCCGAATCTTTAGATGCGCTAAAAGCGATCAAGTTGTTAGGGCTTGAGAATCGAGAAACGTGCAAATCAGTCTTAGCATTGACCCTGGTTAAACGACAAGTAGATCAAGCTATCTATGAAGAGTTGTTTGACCTATATTTTGCTAGCGTTAATAAAGCCAAAGAGACAGGAGAGGAGACAAAAAAAAAGGCAGAAAATGATGCGTCTTTAGAGGCTCAGAACGATGTTGGTGATAACAAAAATAGCATACAAAGCCCAGACTCAAGTGAAGCTGACAAGTCGGATACTGAACAAGTTAACGTAAGTTCTGAGTTGGGGCGGGCTCTTAGCCAAGAAAAAGATATGAGTTTGGCGATTATTCAGGCTGCGGCTGCGGAAAAGCTATCTTCTATTGTTTTGTTTACTCAAAAAAATTACTTCGCCTATAAAATAATGCAACGCCTTGGGGATGATGCGCTGAGCGCTGAAATCCGCGGAAAAGGTAACAGTCTTGAACAAGAAAACAGTCTTGAACAGAGAAACAGTCTTGAACAGAAAAACAGTCTTGAACAGAAAAACAGTCCTGAGCAAAAAAGAAAGCAGCGTAAGCTAATAAAGTCTCGTGCACGCCTGCTGGATCAAGTTAAAGACTATGTAGAACAGCAGTATATGATTTATGCTCAACATAAAGGTCTTAAATACCGTGAGGAATATCTTCAGCAGGCAAAGTTAAGCCAGCTTGACCGTCTTGATTTTAAATTAATGCAAAGTTTGGTGCAGCGTGCAGCACGCAAATTAGCTTCACAACATAGCCGTCGCCGTTTGACCCGCAAACGAGGTCAGTTGGATGTGCGTAAAACCATTGCCGCCAATGCTGCTTTTGATGGTGCATTATTTCATACACGTTGGAAAGCGACTCGGATAGAACGCCCTAAAATTGTCGCTATTTGTGACGTCAGTGGTTCGGTCAGTTCTATTGCGCGTTTTCTTTTATTGTTTCTCTATTCTTTGCAAGATGTTATGCCAAAAGTGCGATCCTTTGTTTTTGCCTCAGATATGATTGAGGTCACAGAATTGTTTAAACACGAAGGCATTGAGTTGGCCCTTGAAGACATTATGAAACGCTGGGGTGGTTTGTCTACGAACTATGCTAAAGCTCTTGAGGATTTTCAGTCACAAGCACTGGCGAGCATCGACAAAAAGACAACGGTTATCATGCTCGGCGATGCACGAAATAATCAAGGCGATGGCCGAGTAGACATCTGGGAAAAGGTGTTTCGTAAAAGTAAACGTGTGTTGTGGCTTAATCCGGAACATCGCAATAGTTGGGACAGCGGTGACTCAATTATGTCGGAATATTCGCCCTGGTGTGGCAGTGTTGAACCTTGTCGAAACTTAAAAGATATTGAACGTTTTTTCAGTCGTCTTTTGAAGTATTCCTAATACTTGCTGGCCGAAGACGTGTGCGAAACTCTCGCGGTGTGACATCAGCAAGTGATTTAAACACTTTTGAGAAAGAACTAATATCTCGATATCCGACACCCATTCCAATTGTTTTAATGCTGTCTTGGGTATTAGCTAAACAGTGCTTTGCGGCTTCAACTCGAAGTCGTTGTAAATAGCGAGACGGTAGTTCACCTGTTGCTTTTTGAAAGCGGCGAATGAAGGTGCGCTTGCTCATGCCAATTTTTTTGGCGATAGACTGAAGCTCTATACTCTCAGTGTAATGCTCATCGAGCCAGTCCTGTGCACGATGGATCCCCAGATCCCTGTGTTGCCTAAAACCAGCGATATTAATCAGGTTTAAATCATAAATTCTCCGACTATCTGAGCTGATATCTCTAGCTAATCCGGCTACAAGTGAGGAACCACAAAATTTTTCTAGCAGATGTAAACTCAGATCCATTGAGGCATTTTGTCCATTAGAGCTGTAGATGCCTTGGTGTTCAACACTTGCTTGATTGGCTTGCCATTGGATATCGGGATAACGCTGTTGAAACTCCCTTAGATGACGCCAGTAGGTAGTTGCTCTTCCCCCATTCAATATACCCGCTTCTGCAGCCCAAAAGATGCCGCTATTAATTCCAGCAATGCGCGCACCTTGAGCATATTGTTTGGCTAGCCAAGGTGGGATTTCAGGGTGTTGCTGTTTAACTTTTTCAAAATCTCCCCAGTAATGGGCAAGTATAATCAGATCATAAGATTGTTCGCCAATAACAGCATCACCATGTATCGAATGGCCTCCATACAGCTGCACCGGTTGCGTATCCTCACTGAGTAAGTCGCAATGAAATTGCTGATCTTTTGGTTGGCGTAAGTTAGCGCTGTGAAATAATTCCAATGAGCCATAAACCGTAGAAGCCCAGGCACCGTTAAATACCAATAGTGCAACTCGCCATTTTGCATCAGGTATTATCTCAGACACGTGAATAAATTCCTCTACTTACATAATTTGGCACATTCACCACATTAAGTGGCATTTTACCCTAAGTACATGGGAATGGAAGGAGCGTAGAGTATTTACTTACTCGGGGTTAGTCTCGAGTCGAACAATTGATAGAGGAAACACTAAGTGGATATTACATTTTCGGCTGAGGAATTGGCCTTTCGAGATCAAGTACGTACATTTTTATCCGAGAATTGGACTGAAGATCTAGCGGCGCGAATTAATGCACGAGATGGCGATTATAAGGCCGCACAAATTGAGTGGCAAAATAGACTCAACGCTAAAGGTTGGCTGGCTCCTGGTTGGCCTGTTGAACACGGTGGTGTTGACTGGTCAGTGACTGAAAACTTTATCTTTGAAACGGAACGCTCTTTAGCAGGTATTCCTGATGTGGTGCCATTTGGTTTGAAAATGGTCGCACCTGTTATTTATGACTTTGGCAATGACGAACAGAAAAAGCGCTTCTTACCGCGTATTTTAAAGAACGAAGACTGGTGGTGTCAGGGTTATTCAGAACCCGGTGCCGGCTCAGATTTGGCCGCATTAAAAACTAAAGCGGAATTGGATGGCGATGATTACATCGTCACAGGTGCCAAGATTTGGACTACTTACGCACAATATTCTGATTGGATTTTCTGCTTGGTTCGAACTGACTCTTCTGGCAAGCGTCAAGATGGCATTACCTTCTTGTTGATTGACATGAGTAGTCCTGGTGTTTCGGTTAATAAGATTTCTTCTATTGATGATCACCATAGTCTTAATGAAGTTGTTTTTGACAATGTACGTGTTCCTACAGCAAATCGCATTGGTGAGGAAGGGAAGGGCTGGACTTATGCCAAGGCTTTATTGGCTCACGAACGAACTTCTATAGCAGCTGTTGCTGATTCCAAGCGTAAACTTCGCGAGCTACGGGATTTACTTGCTCAAGAAGTGAGCGGTGGACGTCCTCTTAGCGAAGATACCCATTTCCAGAATCGTCTTTCTAATACTGAAATTGAACTGATGGCCCTAGAATATACAGAGTTACGTGTACTGGCTTCAACAGCAGACGGCAAAGGACCAGGCGTTGAGTCTTCATTGCTAAAAATCAAAGGAACTGAGATTCAACAAGCGATACAGCAGATGTACATGGATTTAGCCGGATACTACAGTGGTGTGATCCACGGTGAAGACACTGAAGACACCATTGGCCACGCTTTTGGACACTCAGCGAGACAAGCTTATATGTATGGGCGAGCAGCCACGATTTACGGTGGTTCAAACGAAGTACAGAAAAATATTACCGCTAAATACGTATTGGGTCTTTAACTATGAATTTTAATTTATCCGAAGAACAAAATATGCTCAAAGACAGCGTCGCGCGCTTTGTGCGAGACGAATATGACTTTGATAGCCGCCGCGCTAATGCCTCGAGTGAGTTAGGCTTTAACCCTGCTAACTGGCAAATGTTTGCTGAACTTGGTTGGCTTTCCATTCCTTTCGACGAAGCCCATGGCGGTTTTGGCGGCGGTGCCACTGAAGTGATGGCAGTGATGGAAGAGATGGGTAAAGGTTTAGTGGTTGAGCCATTTGTCGCTACAGTATTAATGTTTGGTGGCTTGCTAAATAAAAGCGGTAACGCTGCCTTACAAGATGCCAATATTGAAAAAATCATAGACGGCTCACTGCAAGGTTCATTTGCCTACTTAGAACGTCAAAGCCGTTTTGAATTGGCCGACGTGAAAACCCAAGCTAAACGTGACGGAGCAGATTTTGTCCTTAACGGCGAAAAGACAGTGGTGTCTAATGGCATGGCCGCCAATAAAGTGGTGGTATCAGCGAGAACTTCAGGTGAACAGTGTGATGAAGCGGGTATTACACTGTTTCTGATTGACACTGACGCACCGGGCGTAGAGCGTACTTCTTACCGCCTGATGGATGGACAACTAGTTGCAAACATCAAGCTCACCGATGTACGTGTTGCTGCGGATCACGTTTTAGGTGAAGTTGATAACGGCTTCACACTGATTGAAGCAGTGGTGGGTGACGTCATTATCGCTTTGTGTGCAGAAGCCATGGGCATTATGCAAAAACTCAACACCACCACGATTGAATACACCAAAACACGTAAACAATTTGGTGTGGCTATTAGTAGCTTTCAGGCATTGCAGCATCGCATGGTTGATATGTTTATGGCCGGTGAACAAGCGAAGTCAATTTTGTACCGTGCAGTATGTGCAGCAGAAAGTGGTGCAGAGGATTTGCCCAAAAACATTGCAGCGTTAAAAGTGATGATTGGTCGTAATGGAAAATTGATTGGCGATGAAGCCATTCAATTACACGGCGGCATGGGTTTGACAGACGAGCTTAATGTAGGTCATTTCGTTAAGCGTTTGATGATGATCAATACCACTTTTGGTGATGCTGATTTTCAACAGAAAAAGTTTAACCGACTAACTTATTCAGACTAATCAAGTATTTAATTTTATAAAAACGTATAAACGTTAATCCAAGCTCTAATGAGATGGTCATTCAAATTTGATCGTCTCATTTACTTAATTCACCTCACCTCAAATATTTATTACCTAATTTCAACTTCTTATTATTCCACTATATCTTCCAAAATAAATCTACCTATTATCAAGACTCCGGCTATATGGTGAGTTATTTGATGAGTTGTTCAAGAACCTATCTAAAGCCCAGATAAAAACCTTGACTAGATTGTTAAAATAGAAGCATTTTCCAACCTGTCGCAGTTTTGGTCCAAGCTAACTTAATCCTTAGAGTACAAAAATCGATACGTGTTATATAAGATACGTTTTCTGAGGAGCGCTTTAATTCTCAATCTATTTTTATGGGGACTGATATCGCTTATTTAAGGTTCTAAGTTATAGATGTATAGCTTCAAACCCGAATGGTTTGACGAAATAAAATTCATCATTTTCTTGCATCAAACCCACTAATTAGTAACCTATGCATAATAGCCCACGCAAATTTTGGAGTTCATATGAATAATATCTTGACCATCATCACGCTAGCAGTTTTCGTCTCTGGCTGCTCCCAAACCGCACTAGAAGAGCCCGTTCAAAAAAGGCAGGACGCTATCGTGAGTGGTTGGCAAGTAGACTTCTTAGATGAGTTTGATACATTTAATCCAGCAAATTGGCAAGATCAAATGATATGGGTGAATAACGAAGATCAATGTTATGTACCAGATAATCAGTTTGATACTCGGGAAGTCAGCAATGGAACGTTAAAAATACGTGTGATTGACCTGGGTGAAAAACGTCCTTGTGATAATCTCAACAAACAGGGTCAACAACATCACGATACACAATACGTGGCTGGTCGAATTGCCTCAAAAAACCGCAAAGAATTTATTAAAGGTAAATGGACAGCTAGATTGAAAGTGGAAGATAGTGGTCAATCTGGCATGTTTCCAGCGTGGTGGTTGCTCGGCGCATTGAACAATGAACCTCCCGTGCAAGAAGCCAATGAAACGGTATGCTGGCCGATGACAGGATCAGGTGAAATCGATATTTTTGAACATCACAGTGATGGTGGACGAGACCATTATGCAGCCCGTGCAATTACAAGCCTAGGCTACTGTGATGGTGGTGATTGGCAGGCCCTCATGTTGGTGCAAGCCGCTAACCTGGGTGAATACCATGATTACTCAGTCGAATTGGTTGGTAATAACATTGTTTTCCGCCTTGATGGAGTAGAAGTGTACCGTAACAATAAGGATGAGGACCAGTTCCCTGAGCCGTTATTCGCTATCCTAAATTTTGCAAAGATAAACGACTCCCCCATGACTCAAAACTGGACTATGGAAGTAGATTGGGTCAAACACGAAGTCTGGAAATAAACAAACTGCTTTTAGTTGCCTGAAGTTTTGCTGTTAAGTAATTCATTTAGATCTTTCATTACTAGATTCAGAATACAGCATTGATTTACACAACCTTAGATAGATATTTTAGTGGTAATTGGCCCAATTTAAAATTGCTCTATTATATGGATGCGATAAATTAAATGTTATTGCGGCTCAACTTTATTAATTAAAATAGTAAATTATATATCTTTAAAATTGTAGAGAATATTAACCTGAACCGACTACCGAGATTCAACAAATATGGTATCAAAGTAAATATTGAGCGACGCTGCTATATGCCATAAGCGCTATTAACAGCCATTAAAACGAGTTTTAAAAAGGGATATCGCTTGAAAATTTTTAACACCATTAACCGAAAAAGCTTAAAAGGGGATATTTTAGGTGGCTTAACGGCTGCTATTGTATCTTTACCTTTGGCACTCGCATTTGGTTTAGCCTCAGGTGCAGGGCCAGAAGCAGGTCTGTATGGGGCTATTATTATTGGTTTTTTTGCGGCGCTATTTGGTGGCACTCCTACACTAATATCTGAGCCGACAG
Organism: uncultured Paraglaciecola sp.; assembly: GCF_913058035.1. Taxonomy (GTDB): domain Bacteria; phylum Pseudomonadota; class Gammaproteobacteria; order Enterobacterales; family Alteromonadaceae; genus Paraglaciecola. The sequence goes on from NZ_CAJXPA010000007.1 coordinate 51,642, forward strand.
GCCCTATGACTGTGATTATGGCCGCAGTCGTGACGGCGATGGTTGCGCGCTACCCTGAAACCGGTTTAGCGATGGCTTTTACGGTGGTTATGATTGCGGGGGTCACCCAAATACTATTTGGCGTATTGAAGTTAGGTAAATACATTACCTTGATGCCCTATAGCGTGATCAGCGGCTTTATGTCAGGCATTGGTTGTATACTTATTATCATACAGTTTGCACCTGCGGTAGGAGTCACAGCCCCATCTGGCGGCGTTACCGGAGCAATAATCGCTTTCCCTGATACCTTAAGTAATATCAGTATTACGGAGTTGGGAATGGCGCTAGGTACGCTGCTATTAATATTATTTACACCCCGTAGAATTAAACAATGGGTACCACCACAATTGATTGCGCTGGTGGTTATTTCGTTAGTTTCGGTCTTTATATTGACCGATCCTGATATCAAACGTATCGGCGAGATTGACGTTAGCTTGCCTTCATTAGTATTCCCTACTTTTACCCCTGAATTATTACAAACTATGATACTAGATGGCATTGTGCTGGGTATGCTGGGTTGTATTGATTCGATGTTAACGTCAGTCATTGCCGACAATCTCACGCGCAGTGAGCACAAATCAGATAAAGAACTGATTGGCCAAGGCTTAGGTAATTTATTCTCCGGTTTGTTTGGTGGTTTGCCAGGCGCAGGTGCCACCATGGGGACGGTGGTAAATATCCAAACCGGAGCCAAATCGGCCTTGTCAGGTCTTATCCGTGTGTTCATATTAACTGTAGCTGTATTTGGTGCATCTGGTCTCATCTCGGTTATTCCTATCGCTGTGCTGGCCGGCATCGCTATCAAAGTGGGCATAGATATTCTGGATTGGAGCTTTATTAAACGCGCCCATAAAACATCCAAACAAACCAGTTACATCATGTACGCGGTATTACTGCTGACAGTCTTTGTTGATTTGGTCGTTGCCGTAGGGATTGGGGTATTTATTGCGAATATTATTACGATTGAAAAGCTCAGTGCATCACAAGCCAAAAATATTAAAGCGATAAGTGATGTTGACGGTCGATTACCCCTCAATAAAGAGCAACGCTCGCTGCTGAATAAAGCCCAAGGGCAAATCTTATATTTTTATTTAAGTGGGACTATGATTTTTGGCGTATCCAAAGCCCTCTCCAGAGAGCTTGGAAGTTTGGGTGATCACCATGCTTTAATTGTAGATTTAAGTGATGTTTCTTTTTTAGATGACACTATCGCTCTGACTATCGAAAATTTGATAAAAGACGCACAAGAACTCGATAAACAAGTGGTGATGCTGGTGAATAAGCCCCGCACCAAAGATAAACTTATGCACTTGGGTTTTGAAACCCTACTGACGGATGCAGACTTTGTATATGACCGTACCCAAGCGTTAACTTTAGCTCATCAAAAACTTCACAATGCTGGTGTTTTAATTGATTGAGCTAGGTAACCTGAACTCGGGATAAGCCATACCGTTCAGTTCAGTTCAGTTCAGCTATTACTGCGATTGTCTACGTTAAACCTGCTGTACGGGCATATTAAAGTTTGAAACTGAAACCTCATGAAACCCGCGATTTTGTGTATTTAGTTTTAGCCCAAACTATGTAATGTTTGTAACTAGGAAAAGCCAAAGTTTACACTCTATAAAAATTCGACGAATTAATGATTGAAACTCAGGCTTGCCTAATAAACTGACTGACGGCTATGAGCGAATTGCCGCCGTTCGTTCTCACTATCTTTTAGGTCTGGTTCCAGCAAACCGTAGACCTACATTCTCCCTATTTCATTGGGAGTCAGATTTCTTCCTTTTTATTTCTAAAGATATGAGGTTTCAGCATTGATAGAAAAATCTCATCAATTTTGGTGAGTATGGTTTGATATACCTATGTATGCTTTAAAATTACTACAATGTAGTAATTTGCTTTGCAAAGTCCACCTTTAAAAACTACATTGTAGGAAATCTTAGGAGGTAATTATGAACCAAAAAACGTTAGGTGAATTTGAACACATAGTATTGCTCGCATTGTTGCGATTAGAATCCAATGCATATGGTGCAGCTATTCGTCAGCTTTTACAGGCTGAGATAGACAGAGATGTTGCGCTAGGTGCTTTGTACTCAACTCTAGAGCGAATGGAGAAAAAAAGCTTGGTCGTGTCTAAACTTGGAGAGTCAACAGCTCAGCGGGGTGGTAGACCTAAACGCTTTTTTTCTGTGACTGCCGAAGGTAAAACAGCACTTAAACACGCTAAGCGAGCCATGGATAGCATGTGGCAAGGCGTTGTACTTACAGTAGGAGGTGAGATTCATGAACAGTACTAATTCAACTGAAGAACAAAGCACTTCAATGCTCAGGGTAGCTACGTGGTTATTGTCTCGATTAGCAAATCCTATATACCGTGACGTACTTATTGGTGATATGGCAGAAGAATACACCGAGCGTCAACAAACTAATCAAGAGTCAACCAACTGGCTACTACGACAAACAGCATTGGCAATTTGGGATGGACAAAACGCGATGGTGAAAACAACAGGTTTTGTAAAAGTATTGAGTATTGTTTTATGTGTGCTGACGTTACCAACGATTACCTTTTTCGTTGGTTGGTTATCAAACATGCGGGAGCCTTCAGAGCAGCTATGGCAGCTTTTGATGGCGGGTGAAGTACATTCCATATTGTTTAATGCCGAATATTGGAGAATTGTATGGAATGAGAGCGGCATATCTCACCTTGAACTTGCAATGTTTATCAATATCCCATCCATTCTTTGGGCAATGCTGTTCGCTGGTTCGGCTTATTTATTTTTGAAAAAATCTAACCCGTCGGTCTGGGTATTTAGCGCTTTTGCCTTGGCCTATATGTTGTTGCCTTACCTTTTTGGATATACGTTGATCAATTCAGTAGATCCTGTTCCCCAAATAGTGGGACCGATTCTGGCCTTTATGATGTTGGCTCCATTTTTCACTTTACCTTTGTATGTTTGCTTTTTGTTTAGGCAGTTTTCAAAGTAAAACTATTTATTGACCAATAAAAAAGCTGGTAGATGCCAGCTTTTTCTGCATTTTCAAGATCCATAGTAATTTACTGTTTAATGTCAGCAACAAGTCCAAAGTGACATTTCATATGGGAGCTAGCGAAGGTCAGCTAATGGCACATTTGCGACGCACAGCGATTGTCTCCAATGAGCATTCACCGGACAGTCAGCCCTATTTATTCCAACCATTGAATATGCATTGGTGATCCAAAAGATACTCAGCCACCTGAATACAAAGAATGATGAAGTCGTCTTATCTAGTCCTCCACAAAGTCGAGCTCCGCCTCAGATAAGTCTGTTTGAATAAAAGCCGTTCACCATCATTAGCAATATTCAGAGCTTGTTTGCACAACAGCTGGAAGCGCTTGTTCTGAATTATGTAAAAATGGCTGATTAATAGCCGACTTTCACTACCTTGAGCATTCAAAATTGATGTCAATATGGAAAATATGAGGCATCATAGATTTTGATTTTAGGAAAATGTCGTTTTATTTTACCTAAACTCAACTGCTGAGCATTAACAATAGCCTGTCGATTACAAGTAACTAGGACCTTGTAGTAGATTGAGCGATAATAGGGTATTAATCCTTCCTATACTCGGCAAAAGTACGGCTGAAATTTTTATTTGTAATTTTATTTAAGGAGAGATTATCATGAAAAAACCATGGCTAGTGGGTGCGATGCGCGCCAGTGTCTTGTGCGTTTACTTGCCGTTGGCCCAGGCCGACGTTTTAGAGGAGGTAGAGCACGTAATGAATAAAGACGTGTTTGGTCAGTCTGTCTTTGCCAGCTCTTATGCAACCCTGAGTGCAAATTCAACAATCAATGGCGACGTTTCGTCTGGAGCCGCCACCACGCTAGGTGCGGGTGCAATCGTCCATGGCAGTACTCTGGCCGGAGCCGCCACCACGCTCGGCGCGAATGCACTCGTCAATGGCAATGTTGACTCTGGGGCCGCTACTACTCTCGGTGCGGATTCTACCGTCGATGGCGCTGTTTCGTCTGGTGCCGCCACCACGTATGGCGCGGGTGCAAATGTTAATTGGCGTTATTTTAATAGCTCAACTTTGGCTACTTATGCTACGCCGTCGCCGCTGACACAAGACGTTATCGATGCCCAAGCTTTTCTGAGTGGCCTGGAGCCGGACGTCTTGCTCCTTCCTAGCAATATCGGCGCAGACATGACTTTCAGTCCTGGAGTATATGAAGTCGCAGGTCCACTGTCGGTGAGTGCGGGCACAACAATCACGCTTGATGCTGGAGGCAATGCCGGTGTATTTGTTTTCAATATCAGTGATTTCTTAAGCTTTGGTGCGGGCGTAAATGTCGTCATGATCAATGATACAAAAGACACCCGTGTTATCTGGAACATTACTGGCACCTACATTAGCGTAGGCGCGGATGCGAATATTATAGGTGACCTATTGGCGAAAACGTACGTCAGCACTGGCGAAAATTCTACTGCCAGCGCCGCTTATTCGGCAACTTCGTACGTTACTGTTGGCGCAAGTTCAGAAATTAACGAGCCGTCGTTGGGCTTGGGGGAGAATACCCCTCCCGTTGCGTTTGACGGCCCTGATGGGTTCGTACCGAGTGATCTGGATGATCAGCCGAATGAATCGAAACCTGGACCAAAGTTCCTTTTTGCGGTAGATGCCGACGAAGACGACCTGACCTTCAGTGTCGTCCTTAACAGCCTAGGTCCATTAGGGAACAACGTGAAGTACTTTGAGTTCGACCAAGCAACGGGGAAGTGGAGTGTCGAGTGCATCGGCGTCAACGGTGGGCATGACTCGTTTAAGTGGGTGGCCAATGACGGGAAAGTCGACAGTAATGTCGCCACGCAGTACTTCTTGTGCGCGATTTGATGTAAATATTCGGACGAATCTGCAAAGTTTAAAGGCAGGAGGCCCCATTGCTCCACAGGGGCCTCCTGCGCTTACAAACCGCGCCGAGTGAGTGCCACGAGGCTCAGCTATACCCATTCACTATTTTTACAGAAGAGGTAAGCAGCAATACACTCTGCTTAACTAGTGCATTACATTGATAACTCTAATCGATAGGGTCAGTGACGTTGATTGATCAAAAATTCAACGACCGCTTATGGCACAAACCCGCTGTCCAACGGGTTTTGTTTAGTTGTGCGAGTTTCAAACTTTAATATGCTCGTACACTTGCTCTCAATAGCTGGCTATTCCTTCACAAGCTCGCCTCGATAAACACAATAATATCAGCACTGGATGCATTCAATACTTTAGCAAATCAGTTTTTACGTCCTTAATTACTATTTTTATTGAAATTATTTTTAGTCGCACCGCACGTCTTAACTCGAGTTCAGGTTAGGTAACAAGATCATTGGGGATGAAAGCAACATCGAATAACAAAGGTAAATTGGAATAATAAAGTTTGCTGCTGTGTTTACGTGATCTTTGATTAAAGGGTATTATTTGATATGATTTCGGCGTTATTTATTATCCGGAATATTAATGAAATATTTAGCTTTACTTAGTTTTAGCCTATTGTTCAGCCCGATTTTATTGGCTCAATGGTCTGCTGGAGTAGCGACTATCTTTCCTTCTAACCCATACCTAGGAACAGATACAGAAATAAAGGTATTACCCATCATAACTTTCGAGGGGAAAAGGTTTAGTTAGCGTGGTCCCTCTTTGGCTTACAAACTCAGTGGATTTGAGCGGGGAGAGCCGTCCATTGGATTGAGTGTAAACTTGGCACCTAATGAGCTTGATATTAACGATAGCGATAAGCTGAACGGTATAAAAGACCGTGATTTTTCGTTTATGTTTGGTGTTAACTATAGTCACACCCTCGATTTTGCGACGATATCTGTTTCTTTGGAAACAGATATCTCTAATAGGCATCAAGGGCAGCGCGCAGTTGTTGGGTTGGAAAGAACACTTTTTACTCACCCAAAACGTGAGTGGATGATTAACCTTGGAGCAGAATTGGAATATTTGTATGCTGATTATGCTGATTATTATTTTGGTGTCGATGCAGACGAGCAAAACAATTCTGTTTACTCTCAATACGAAGCTGGCAGTGTGCTTGCGCTAGGGTTCACGTTGAGCGGATATTATCAAATAAACAAGCAATGGAATATGGTGGCAAATTTACGCTGGCAGTCTCTACCTAGTGATGTGAAAAATAGTCCAATTGTGGACGGAAGCGTTGCGGTTAATGGTTTTTTTGGATTACTCTACGCTTTTTAAGCTATTTGTTTTAAAGTGTGTGATTTAGACAGTAAATAAGGTTCGTAACCTGTTTATATCTTATTAGATTAGGCGCGCGACCCAAAAATAAATTTGCAATAGAAATATAATGGACGGGGTTATAGTGAAATTTATATTATCAATATTGACATCAATATTTGTGACTGGGTGTTCAGTTGTGGGTCAAAGTGATGTGGAAACAGCTCCTTATACTCTTCTAAAAGCAGACGAGGCTCAGAAAATTGAAGTGCGTAACTATGATTCAATGGTATTGGTGTCTACTAGTATGTCCAGTGAAAGTGGTAACAGTGCTTTTAGAACATTGTTCAGCTATATTACCGGCGATAATGAAGGGGAAACAGAGATTTCTATGACGGCACCTGTCATTATGAACGATAAAAATGAAGTGAAAAAAGACGTGAGAAGGGACGCGAAAAATGACGCAATAAAGGGCTCAGAAATATCGATGACTGCACCTGTGTTTATGAATGACAGTGCCGACAGTTCGATGATGTCCTTCGTGATGCCAAAAAATTTCACATTAGCAACAACGCCTAAACCTACTAACCCTGAAGTATACTTGAGTGAGCTCAAAGATTATAAAGTGGCTAGCATTCAGTTTAGCGGAACATTGAGTAACAGTAACGTAGAGAAATACACCCTCATCCTTAAAACTTGGATGACTGAAAATGGTTACGTGGCTATCAGTGAGCCAGTAAAAGCTGGCTACAATGGCCCTTTAACATTGCCTATCTGGCGTCGTAATGAAATGTTAATTGAGGTTAGATAAGTTTATTTGCAATTGTTATCTAGACAGTTATCCATACAACCATTGTAAATATTCAAAAGTACCTAGGTATTTAATTAAATTAACATTGCTGTCTGGGTAGTTATTCAATTTAAATGTTAGTCTAACCATTATTAATTTACGTCTTTAACTATTTAGGAAATTCCTTTTGTCACTCAATCGAAAAAAGTCTCGCATTATAGTTATTGGCGCTAATTTTGCGGGCCTCACTGCTGTAAGCAAGCTATGTAAAAGCCATGACGTAACCGTCATTGATGCTAAGCAGGATTTTCAGTGGACACCGAACATCCATGAAATTTTGTCAGACGTTAAAAAAGAAACCAGCCTAAGTTTAAATCTAGACACTATTATCACAAGATTAGGGCACCGCTTTATTAACCAAACTGTTTCTAGCATTGACGGCGCTCTACAAACCGTCACCCTAGATGACGAACAAATACTCAATTATGACGTATTGTTGATTGCATCGGGTCATTCACGATCAAACTATGGCATTAAAGGCGCTAGCGAATATGCATATGGATTTCGCACTGCCGATGATGTGGTAAAAATACATAACGACATTGAAGCGCTACTTGATAACAATAAATACCCAGTCAATATTAATATTATCGGTGGTGGCTTCACTGGTGTAGAAGTGTTGGGTGAATTATTACGCAAATATGCAACCAACAAAAAGCTGAAGTTCAATGTGATTGATAGGGCTGAGAGGTTAGTTCAGGCTCTGCCAGAAAAATTATCAGATGATATATTACGCCAATGCAAAAACTATCAAGTTAGTTTTCATTTCAACAAAAAAATCACTGAAGTGAAATCATGTAGTATTCATTTTGATGACAAAGAATCAATAGAGACAGATTTAACTATTTGGTCTGCAGGGACTAAATTGCCTGACTATCTTGATGGCATTGATACACAGGCAACCTCTAATGGGCTAGCAGTTAATACGTATTTACAAACAAAAGAATTTAGCAGCGTTTTTGTCGCGGGGGATTCTGCCACGCTTCCAAACTCACTACCTAAACAAGCTAGCATAGCCTTAGATATGGGTTTACATGCAGCAACGAATATTAATCGATTTTGTGCTAAAAGATCCTTAAAACCGCTGAAAGCCCAAACTAAACCGATAATTTTGTCTCTGGGCGATATCAATACTTATTTCATCCAAGGACAACTGGTTCTAGCCAGTCCTGTATTAGCTACAGCTAAAGAAGCTGTTTATCAGTTTTATATGGCTCGCTTATCAGCACTTCTACCTTTAGAGCAGAGAGTTTTAGGGATCGCAGAAAGAATGATTATATCGACAGAAAAATTATTATTAGTCGAGATTTTAAAGTTAAGACCCAGAGTATTATTAGGCCGTAGTAAGGTTTTATGAAGGGGTACTATCACCGATCAACAGATACTAGCGCGGTACGATAAAACCATTTAAAGCTAATTTTTAAAAGCAAATTGTTAAAGATGTTTAACGAATTAAATAAGTCGCTATGCAAAAAATGAATTGTTCGATTTATTCATTCTTTTACCTACTCCCTTACTTACTCCTTCCTCTACTCACTCTTTATTCAATGCGCCCAAAATGGCGCTTTTAGGTTTTTCAATGACATAGCCCAGATGTTCGGCCGTTGCTTTACACGAAAATTAACGGTACTTTAAATTTAATAGTAAACAAACCCCCTCACTTCATGCTGAATTGAGGGAAACCAAGTTACGGAAAACGTATGTTCATATTAAATGGATGCACACTTGGTCATTGTTGGTATTGAGGTATGTTAAGTAGTCGACACAACATCGCCCAGTCCAAAACGTTTATCAACAACCTGAAGGAAATTCAATGGATCATCTTAGCGGCTTAGATGCAGCCTTTTTACACTTAGAATCACCTGAAACTCCAATGCATATTGGTGGCTTGAGCATATTGGAGCTGCCTGCAGATTATGAAGGTGATTTCATGCAAGACGTGTGCACTCACATCCAAAATCGTATGCACATGGCGCCTATTTTTCAGCGCAAGCTGATCAACATGCCATTTGATATCGCCAACCCGATTTGGGTTATGGACGAGGCTATCGATATTGATTACCACATTCGACATGTCATTGTACCGCCGCCTGCGACGAGAGGTAGCGTGGATAAACTAGTCGCTCGGTTGCACTCTAGCTTACTTGACCGAAGCCGCCCTCTATGGGAAATGCATATACTTGATGGTTTACCTGTGCCCTCAGACTCACCTAAGGGCACCCGATATGTGGGACTCTACTCTAAAATGCATCACGCTGCGCTCGATGGTATGGGCGGACAAGTGTTAATGGAAGCCATTATGGATGTGTCAGCAGTGCCTCGTAAAGCGAACAGACGTATGCGCCGAAGAGAAACCGCTAGAGGCGATAACTATGGTATTGCCGAACTCACAGCATCAGGTGTGGCGCATAATATAAGCCAATCTATTAAATTGACCAAAAATTTGCCAAAGCTAACACTCAAAGCCTTTGGTATGCTCAGACCCGCTAAGTCTTCCGACGGTAGTAGTGTGCATCGAATGAATTGGCTTGCGCCCAAGACACCACTCAATGCTACCATCACCAATCAACGTAGCTTCGCACGTTTTTCTATCCCGTATGCTGACAGTAAAAAAATATCTAAACTTAATAATGTCAGTCTTAATGATGTTGTTATGGCAATTTCTGGTGAAGGTATGAATCGCTATTTCAAAGATGAAGGGTTTAGTACAGAAGAGCCCTTGTTAGCTGCTATTCCGGTCAGTGTGCGCCCCGAAGGCAACACTGAGCTAAGCAACCAAGTGTCCATCGCGCGAATGAGTCTTGCCACTAATATCATAGATCCGCTGAAGCGACTCCAGGCAATTAACGCCTCTTCCACTCATACCAAAACAATGATGTCTGATGTCAAAGCCATCATGCCTACTGACTTCCCCTCAATTGGTGCACCTTGGCTGGTGACTAGCATTGCTTCGACATTGACTCGAACTAGAATGGCAAACTCCGTACCGCCGTTTGCCAATGTACTGATATCCAATGTTCCTGGACCAAACATTACACTTTACTTTGCAGGTGCCAAACAGATAAGTACCTACCCAGTCTCGATCCCTTATCACGGAATGGGACTGAATATTACACTGCAAAGTTATAACGGCTGGCTCGACTTTGGTCTAATCTCATGTCAAAAGTTGATGCCAGACATACACGAACTGGCACAGCATATGAAGGATGCACATAAGGAACTCTTAGAGCTCAGTTTGAACGCAGACCTCGAAGCTTCTACCAGTAAAAGTTAAATCTAAATCGTTTGATTTAATTTAGTTCGAAATATTGATTTTATTTTAGCTAAAGGCTTGTAAACAAGGGCTAGAAACTGATGGTTTTGGTTGTTAGCCCTCTTGATAAATAGATAATTGCTTAGGTTTACAATCAATTCTTAAACGTTGAGAAAGTTGGAGCTAGATATCTTATGGACCTTTATTCAGCATAAAGATTATTTTCTAACGGTCACAGACGATGGCTGTATTGCCCACTTATTACAACCTTAGTAATATAATTTTTAATCATTACCTCAAAGACTCAGGCATAATTCTTTTTGCTAGCCAGAACTAAAAAAGTACTCCCGCCAACCACCCTTATTCACTGTATTATTTAGTCATGTCGTTGGTTATAGCGCAATTTAAAATAAGGCAGCCCTTTGTTTAAATAAGTACATAGTAAAAAATAATACTCAAACAGAACACCGTGAATTAACCTTAGTTAAACCATAGATTTCACTCGATTTCACTAAAACAGTGCCAATTTTATAGTGTCATTGCGCCTGAATTTGGAAGCCGAGGTGATGATGCTGTTGTTTCAAATCTTACTTATTTCTTTCTTAGTTCCTCTATAGCAATTGTATCTCAGTTCCAGGTCATAACAATTAATCACCAAGCCCAGTAAGGCGGAATTTTATTAATGTAGAAACCAGGTACAACATCAT
>NZ_CAJXPA010000008.1 GCF_913058035.1 uncultured Paraglaciecola sp.
ATTTCGTACCTAGTTTTAAATCGGCTTATCCTGAAGTTAATAGTACTAAGCAGTTTAGCCAATTTCTTAAAAATAATTGTCACAAGCTAAGTGATGAAGTTAGTCAAGCCTTCAATTGTGGGAGGCTGTGGCCTAAGTTTGTTAAAGTGAATTATTACTTTGGCCTTATTCTGGTTAACCAAGAGCAACGTTTTAACTGGGTGAAGGTGACTTTTTTGGCGAAACTGTTTAAAAATTATAAAATTAAATTCGTGGTTTAAGAAAAAAACTGTTTATGAATTAACTGCCATTGTTCGGTAAAATTTTCGGTAGGCCTTTTAGTAAATTCACTGCGGATAAACTGATTAATACGCCCGTCGGCAAAACAGATTAACATGTTAGCAATTATGCTTTCGTCAGCAGGTAAGGTTTTGCCTTCGCGCAACTTACGTTCGCGTAACACTTGCTTCAATTGTGTTTCTAAGCGTTCAAATAATTGGGCGATACGTTGTCTTAATCTATCTTGTTCACCCATCAAAGCATCACCATTCAAGATACGCGTAATCCCTGGGTTTTTTTCAGCAAAACCCAATATAAGATGCAATATAAGTTGGCAGCGAGTAGCAGTGTCTTTTTCTTCATTTATAATTTTATTGATCCGGGAGAATAAAGTTTCTTCAATGAATTCAATCAAACCCTCAAACATTCGTGCCTTACTTGGAAAATGACGATACAGAGCCGCTTCAGATACACCAACATGTGCAGCTAGTTTGGCTGTAGTGATACGTTGTCCTGGATTTGTTTGCAACATACTCGCCAGTGCTTGAAGGATTTGCGCTCGGCGATTTGGACGTTTTGTAGCTGGCATTGTGGATTCCTAGGCGAAAGTGGCGTCAGCCGTTAGTGTCTTCGTTATATCTTTGGGCTACTAGTCGCATTAACTGACTTGCTAATAATTGTTTATCGGCAACATCTAGCTTTTTTTCACCCTTTGACCAAAATACTGTTAGCGCATTCTGTTCACTATTAAAACCGATTGTACTATCAGATACATCGTTTGCAGCAATCATACTCAGTTTTTTACGCTGTAATTTGCTTAACGCATGCTCGCGCAGTTTTTGTGTCTCTGCCGCGAAACCTACAGTAAAAGGAGCATTATCTAGATGTGCCACATCACTAAGAATATCAGGGTTTTTAATAAAAGTAAGTGTTAACTCACTTTCAGATTTTTTAATTTTTTGATTGCTTTTTCGTTGTACTCGGTAATCGGCTACTGCAGCACATCCAATGAAAATATCGCAATTATGAATAGTTTGCATCACAGCTTCGTGCATTTGCTGTGCACTGGATACCGATAATGTGTGTATTTTTGCCGGTGGAAGCAAATTAACAGGGCCACTGATTAAGGTGACTGTTGCCCCTAGTTGTTGAGCCGCGATAGCTAAGGCGTAACCCATTTTTCCAGAACTATGGTTAGACAAGTAACGCACGGGGTCAATTTCTTCACGAGTGGGACCAGCAGTGATAGTAATTCGTTTTCCAGTCAACAATAATTCGATCGTTTCTTGTTCCAGTAAATCTGCGATATCTTGTGGCTCAAGCATGCGTCCTGGGCCAACATCGCCACAAGCTTGTTGCCCTTGAGCAGGGCCTAAAAACTGTATCTTACGTTGCTCTAATATTTTTAAATTAGCTTGTGTTGCATCTGCAAACCACATCTGCTGATTCATTGCTGGAGCTATAATTATGGGTGCTGGTGTTGCGAGGCACAACGTGGACAGTAAATCGTCTGCTAATCCATGCGTTAGCTTAGCTATAAAATTTGCTGTTGCAGGTGCAACTAATAATTTATCTGCCCAACGTGCTAGTTCAATATGACCCATGGCAGCTTCTGCATCTTTATTTAACAAATCGTCAGAAACCATGTTGCCTGAAACAGCCTGTAAAGCTAATGGACTGACAAACTCCTTAGCCGACTGGGTCATGACCACACGTACTTTCGCGCCTTTAGCAACAAGTTTACGCACTAAATCTGGGGTTTTATAGGCTGCAATGCCGCCAGTAACGCCTAGGATAATATTGGTGTTTTTGAGTTGCATGGGCTCTTTTGGGTTTGTTGCTGGGCTCATAAAATACATTATTGGCTGGAATAGCATCTATTTGCTAGGCTTATTTTGAAGTTTGCACAGTATTAACGTCAAAACTGCAACTGATAATTAACATTAAGGCATGGATGCATGAAAATTACAGATTGGCCCAAATATGAACGTCCCAGGGAAAAGCTCTTAGCAAGAGGTGCTGATACACTTACTGACTCAGAACTTCTAGCCATCTTTCTGCGTACGGGTGTAAAAGGTTATAGTGCCATTGATATTGCTAGAAATCTACTCTCGGAATTTGGTAGTTTGCGAAGATTGCTAGGTGCTTCTGAACATGATTTTTGTCAGACAAAAGGTTTAGGTCAGGCTAAATTCGCTCAACTGCAAGCTTGTTTGGAAATGAGCCAACGATATATGGCTGAAACACTCGACAAAAGCGATGCATTTAACTCAGTAGAGCAAACTCAAGCATATCTAATCGCTAAATTAAGAGATGAACGACATGAAGTGTTTGCAATGTTATTACTCGACAGTCAACATCGACTCATAAAATATCGCCCAATGTTTCATGGCACTATTGATAGCGCATCTGTTTATCCACGTGTTTTAGTACAACAAGCATTACTAGATAATGCCGCGGCGGTAATACTCGCTCATAATCATCCTTCTGGTATCGCAGAGCCAAGCAAAGCCGACAAAAGTATAACCAAACGAATCATTGACGCCTTTAGTTTAATGGATATTAAAGTGCTTGATCACTTTGTGATTGGCGACGGAGTTGCGGTGTCGTTTGCGCAGAGAGGTTTGTTATGAATTAGTGGCTATTTTTAATAAACAGGGTCGTAGTGAGAAAATCAGCACCTCAATTTAGCTTGTTGCTCATTACTCCCAGATACAGTGAGATGATCATAGAACCTTTCAGTTAGATAGATAGAGGAATAGCGACACAGTATATATCAAGTATTAATATTTCATTAATCTGCATGTTTTAATATTATTTTTTAAACCTATTTGAACATCTTGCAAATAATCAAACTTAAATCTCTAAATTCAGTGATTTTACGCAAATACCATTTTGAGTCTTGACTTACAGTTAGGCTGCGTCGTTTTGATTTTTTATGCGGTACAAATTGAGTCTGTAGATGACATTAATGGCTTCAGAATGATTTGAAAACTCTTATTCTGGCTAAAAAATTGTACAATTATACAAGTCAGATGCATGTAATTATAAATATTTTAAAGTGTGATGATGCAGTTAGGTTGATTATTTAAGAGCTCAAACAGCGAATATTGGAAATGACAGAAAGTCTACATTGCCACAATAGTCTGATTGATAGGTGGAGAGACTTGCAGTATGCAGCGAAATCTTTTAAGAACTGACCTTACATTTTTACTGCAACAATAATCGTTCCGCTGTCCGGGCTAGAACATAAGTAAAACGGTTTGAGCATTTGACATTTTTATCATCAGGGAAGAGCTGCTAAATAATACCTACATATGGAAGTTGTATTCAAATTCACCAAGATTAAACAACTTTGGCGTTATACTAGATTGGATAAATCCACTATCAAGTAAATGTTTTTTGAATCAATGGACAATGGACAATGGAAATCGAAGAACCTATGATAGATACAGTCTAAAACCGGTGTGAAAATTATTAGTGTAGTTGGTGCTAAAATCAATTAAGGATGCCAATAGAGTTTGGTCGGTTTGAGGGTATTCAACATTGGTAGAAAAGTAATATTTAGGGATTTAGATTATAGCCTTATTCGTTCGAAATGAGCTTAAAAATAGTTAGTGATATTAAAATAAAGGCTATCGTAAAAAATCAAAAAAAAGTCAAATACTTATGTTGTAAAAACAAGCATTTTTCTATTTTAGAAACAAACAATAGACATCAATTTTAATTATGCGTAAGTAAATTTTTTTTTGAGGAAAACGCTACAAAGTCGAAAAAACAATGAATAGATAGCCTATTTGAGCTGTTAGGTACAAAAGAGTTGTTTTTCCGCACTTTATTCTTGAACTCACCCCTCGTTTACTGTATAAAATGCGCCCTCTTGTTAATAGCGTTAGCTGACACATAGATTGGTTAAAATTGATTGTGAATCAGAGCTAAATTTTTTTAGATTGTTTGGAGACAAAGGCCATGGCCAAAGTATGTCAAGTTACAGGCAAGCGTCCAGCGGTAGGTAATAACCGCTCTCACGCTAAAAATTCGACTCGTCGTCGTTTTTTGCCAAACCTTCAGTCCCACCGTTTTTGGGTTGAGAGTGAGAACCGTTTCGTGAAATTGCGTTTATCTGTTAAGGGTATGCGTATTATTGATAAAAAAGGCATTGATACAGTATTGTCTGATATGCGTGCCAACGGTTTCAAAGTTTAAGGATACAGATTATGCGCGAAAAAATAAAATTAGTGTCTAGTGCTGGTACAGGCTTTTATTACACTACAGATAAAAACAAACGTAATATGCCCGGAAAAATGGAGATCAAAAAGTTTGATCCTAAAATTCGTCAGCATGTTTTGTTTAAAGAAGCCAAAATCAAGTAAATTATTGTTTTTGTCTCCTTAAGAACCCGGCACCTGCCGGGTTTTTTGCGTTTACACCTTGTGTCATAATCCCATTACTTATTTATTGGGCTTTATTTTTTCATGATTAGGTTATCTCAACGAGCTTGGAACAATGTCATCATTGTCAGTATGTTAATACTGATTATGCTATTTAATTTCAGCAGTCATTTTTTAAATAATGGAAGCAATGAAGTGCTAAATTTGTCTTCTCTTGTGCCTGCCAATACGACCATTACCATCATGGAGTTTGACCGAGAAAAAGTTGAACGGATAGGACAAGGCTGGCGCACAATATCTGGGGTGTATAGCAATGAGAGGATTGCTAGCTTAGTCGAACGTTGGGGCAACGCAGAAGTTAGTTTATTTGAGCAAGGTCCTAATTGGCAGTCGCCATCACCATCCTCAACGGTAAAGCTCTGGTTTGCTGGGCAAGTTTTGCCCACCGAGTATCAGTTTATTCAACTGGTAGATAAAACCTTAGTGAAAATAGATAAAAAAATGTATCACTTAATTAGCCCCAGTTATCAAATGTTAACCATATCAGAGTAAAACATGCCTGAATTACCGGAAGTAGAAGTGAGTCGATTGGGTATTAGCCCCCACCTTGAAAATCAAATTATTCAAACAATCATTGTTCGAAAACGACAACTACGTTGGCTTATTCCAGAGGCCATACATCAAGCTGAAGGTTTAATGATCAACTCAATCCGTCGCAGAGCGAAGTATTTATTGTTAGATACATGTAAAGGCAGCATTGTTTTGCATTTGGGCATGTCGGGTAAGCTATGTGTGGTGAATTGCGACACCGAAGTAAAAAAGCATGATCATTTAGATATTGTTATGCAAAACGGGGTATGTCTGCGTTTTAATGATGCGCGAAGATTCGGTTCTTGCTTATGGCAAGGGTGCAATGAACCTACACTAAGTCTATTAGCGTCACTTGGTCCTGAACCGTTAACTGAAGAATTTGATGGGAACAGACTGTTTGAATTATCACGCAGTAAATCCGTAGCTGTAAAAAAATTTATAATGGATAACAAAGTGGTAGTGGGGGTGGGTAATATTTATGCTAACGAATCTTTATTTATTGCCGGTATAGATCCGAGAAAATCTGCTAATAAAGTGACCAAAAAGCGTTATTTGCAACTTGCAGACGTTATTAAAAAGGTTTTGGCTAGCGCTATCGAGCAAGGTGGTACTACTCTTAAAGACTTTGTGCAGGCAGATGGACAGCCCGGCTATTTTTCGCAACAACTGCTGGTCTATGGCCGGGCGGGTGAAAACTGCGATGCCTGCCTGTCACCCATTAAATCAGTGACCATTGGGCAGCGTAATACTTTTTACTGTGACACCTGCCAGCGCTAATAAAAGGCTCTTAGCGCTGTCTAGTTATTATGTAGTTTTTGTTGTAGGGCATCTATCACAGCTGGGTGACAAAATTCGTTTACACGGCCTCTGTGCAAAGCTACTTCTTTAACCAAGGTGGATGAAATAAACGAATTTTCTTCAGCAGGTGTCATAAATACACTTTCCAAATCTGGATTAAGCCTTCTGTTCATATTCGCTAGTTGAAATTCATATTCAAAATCAGAAACTGCGCGAAGACCTCGAATTAAAACACTCGCACCTTGACTCTCTGCAAAATCAGCCAGTAATCCTTTAAAACCTATTACTTCAACATTATCCAAATGTGCGGTTACTTGTTTAATGAGTTCGACTCGTTCTTCTAAGCTAAACAAAGGCTGTTTACTTGGATTAGAAGCCACGCCAACAATCACTTCGTTAAACATTTTGGCTGCGCGTTCAATTAGGTCTGCATGACCGTTAGTAACAGGGTCGAACGTACCTGGATATATCGCTTTTCTATGCATAATTGACCTTATTGCTTAATTTCTTTTAGGCTAACCCGATTAGGATGAATTTTGCTAATTTATTTGTATTAATGGTGTATATCAAAATTTGCAATAGCCTAGCTTTTTTCGCATTTTAAATTGTCGTAATGAGCTATGTGGTTTAGTTATCGACTCTGCGGATAGTGATTGGATTATTTTCTTTGCAACATCTAATACTCTGGCTGAAGACTTGTCATCAAAATTAGCGCGTATCAAGCTAGTATTATATTTGATTTTTTCTAACAATGATTGGGCTGCTTCAAAGGCTTTTTCCATTTAAAGCCATAGAACACAAATACTTTAACGCCTGAAATAAAAAAAGGCGCTAGATTACTAGGTGTAACTACTGCTCGAGGTTTTTAATCCATTTTTTGAGTTATGTTATCTAGAACACGTTCATTTGGATAAAAATAATCGAGATTGAATTCGTTACTTTTGACAAGCCAAGATACGTCATCCAAACGCCGACGTATTTCTTGTTGCAAAGGGTGTGAAATTTCAAAGTCGTAATTGTGAGCAATTTAAAATAGATAGTGCTTCATATTGTTTCCTTAATTATTTCAATAACTTCAGTGGTTGAAGTGGAAGGTATAACGCTTTACAGTATTCGTTTAAATGGTCAAACCAACTTTACTAGGCATCACCCATGAGCAAAATACCAGCATTTTTTGTGTCAATATATTCGGGTTTAAATCCATTTATCCTCGACGAATACTTCGTCAACAAACTTCAGTGAAGAATTATTTCCAATCGACTTTTTAATGAATAAATAGGTTATCAAGTCTTACAGGTTTATTAAACCACTACATCTACTATTAGATGGTTTTCTAATGATCTTGCGTGCTTGGGCATTTGATATAATCGGTGTGTATTGCATCATATGTATGGAATGTTATGACTCTACTCACTGCTCACCTATTTATTGATAAACTGACATTTTATTAAAGCCTTTACTTAGGCTCATTGTTCTTAGCATTCGTGCAATATATTCCGTATGATATCGGTTAGTTAAAGATTAGTAAAAGCCGCGGTTCGACAATGACTGAGTGACTTATATACTTGGTCATTTAATCAGTATGTTTAAAGATCGGTTATTTGCATGGGCAGTGCCCAAGAAAAAAAGATATTTTATTGGGGATAATGTTGATAAAAGTTAGGCAGGTACATCTTTACTGTTTTTATATTTGTATATTATGGTCAATTAAGGGGTGGTGTTCTCCTTGGATTGGTACACTTGAACCGCATTTGCATCAAGACTTGCAAGTGTTAGTGGAGTGGGAGGTGTTAGATGCATCAGTAAGCAGTTATCCTGTTCCTTGGAAAGGCATTACGGAGCAGTTAGAAAAACTCCAGGTACAAACTCTTCCTAGTATTCCTGCCATCTCCGCGCAGCGATTGAAGCATTATTTACAAGCCCTTAAAAAACAAAAAGGTCAGACTGTTATCAGCCTATATGGCGCAACAGACGACAGCAGATTTGTTGGGTTAAATGGTGTTCAAGCTGAAAAAATCAAACTCAATGTAACTAAAGAGTTTTATGCTGGTCGTTGGGCTGGGCAAGTATCTGCTAACCATGAACGGAGCGGAAAAAGTCACTTTGACCAAAGTTTTCTAGCTTATCAATTTGGTGATTGGAATTTACGAGTGGGCTCATTGAACCAGTGGTGGGGGCCAGCAAAATCTAGCAGTCTTATTATGTCTAATAATGCTAGACCGGTTCCCTCAATCAACTTTTCACGTTCCCAAGCCATACGTTCTGAAAATGAGTGGTTGGGGTATCTCGGCCCTTGGTTTCTGACTGCGCAAATTGGACAGTTAGAGAGTCAAAGAGCTGTGCCGGATACTAAGTTGTGGATGACGCGTTTTAATTTCAGTCCCATGTCTGGTTTAGAGCTGGGGTTGTCTTGGAGTGCAATGTGGGGCGGTAAAGGGCAACCTCATTCCATTAGTGATTGGTTTAAAGTGGTGACCTTTCAAATAGAATGTGAAAACGGTGCGGCGACTTGTGATAATGCCTTAGATTCTAAACTCGGTAACCATCTTGCAGGTTTGGATTTCAAATACAGCATGATGATGTTCGATCGGCCTTTTAGTATTTATGGACAACGTATTGGTGAAGATGCGGTTGATTATTATCGTGTAACTGATAATGCTAATTTGATTGGTCTATCAACCTACCTATGGGGCAATAAAGTGTTTATCGAGTCTAGTGATACCAATATCGCTTGCTCTAATGTCGGCACTAATGAAAAAAGTTGTTATTATGAGCATGAGACTTATCAATCAGGCTATCGTCGATATGGCCGCGCTATAGGCAGTAGTTTTGATAGTGATGCGAAGATGCTTACGTTAGGTATCAATAAAAACTTTCACAATGGCGCTCTTTTTGAACTGATTCTTAATCGCTTAATACTCAATAAAGATAAAGGCTCGCCTTCACCGGTGTTAAGTGGTCTGAGTGAGGAAGTGCTCAGGTTAAGCGGATTTTATCAAGCAGCCTACGGTGATTGGTTAGTCAAATTAGGTGCAAGCATTGAACATGGAAAAGTAGACGATGCTGATTCTAAAACCGATGTATTAGTATTTACTGAGATTAAATATCGACTTAATTAGCCATTGCCGCTTCGTTATAGGCAGATATTAGTATTTGCCAATCGGCCAGTTGCCAATAAATATTACGTAATCGTTTTTCTTTTTCAAACGATCGCTTTAAACGCGCCATGTTTGAGTTTTTCCAATTACTGCCTTGTCTAATTCCGCATTTATCAAAATCAATTAACCAAACCTCGTTTTCTATACCGAGCATAATGTTGTGGATATTTAAATCGTGGTGATAAATCTGATGATGATGAAATTTGGCAATGGTTTGCCCAATTTTTTTCCATACATCAGCGGTTAAGCTGTTTGCTAGTAAAATATGATGTAAGTCTTTAGCGCTGGGAATTTTTTTTGAAATGATATCGGCTTGGTAATATAAGCCTGTCTTCTTCAACATCGCTGCGATCGGAGTTGGACAATTTAAATCCATATTTTTCATGTGCTGTAGTAGCTTAAATTCTTGCCATGCTCGTGATTTTTCAATACCTGTATACATATATTGATCACTTAGTACTTTTCCAATCAAGCCACCGCGACGATAGTGCCGTAACACATATTCATTTTTGTTATGTTGAAAAAAATAGGTGGTGCCACGGCCGGTTGCTTGTCCTGTTATGGCATTTTGTGTCTTCCAATATTGACCCGTAAACATTTTTGGGACAGGTACAGGGAAATGGCCTGTATCAAACAACATGATGTGGGACTCAACTGCTTTTTGTTGTATGTATGCCATGTAACAATTTTGACTCAGAAATAATATGCGTATTGTATACATAATACTTAGGTAAGTGCAGATTCAGATAGCAGTTTTGTGTGTCAAAAAATTGAATAACTTTCAACTATGAATGGTCGTGTTTTTAGAAAACCACAGCTAGGCTGAGTTGGAATAATTATTAAAAACCAAAATTCGACTCGAAGCAATCGATCTGAAATAAAATAATTTTATTTTTAATCTTTTCAGCATGCTTCCTAGTCTAGTTTCATATCATTTTAATATTCAAGTTAGGTAAGAATTTTAGTAAAATAAATATCCTTTGATTTATCTTCAAGGGCATCTATTTTTGGCTTAAACGGATATTACTACGCACTTTAGACAATCGAGAATTTTCAGTATAACGTCCTTTTGTAACATGATGAATATGAAAAACACCATCAATATGCTTAGGCTCACCATCAGTGCCAAGTAGCCAGCGAAAGGCGGTGTCTTCATAGGTTTTACGCCAACGGTCAGATTCAGTTTGAAATATTGACAGTTTTTCACAATAACCGATAGCACGAGCAACGTCACCATGAACAATTTGAAATGGGCCGCGTGCTTTATCACGGGATTTACCACGCTCGTATAAACTGAAATTTTCTGTTTCTATATCGATAACTTGTGGTTGGGCATCATTTGACAATAATGGGTCATCATCTTTTAACATCTCAGTGATTTTTTCTTCTTTAGGAAAAAACAATGAACCTTTCTCGCCTTGTAAACTATCGGCGAGTGAGTCTAAGCAGTTCTCATGAAAGATAATGTCGCAATCTGTAAACCATATCCAGTCAGCTTCTGTTGACCGCGCAGCCATATTTCGGCCTATGCCACGTCTAAAGAGTTTTCCCTTGGAAAGTGGGTGGAAATTCCAAGTGATATTTGGCATGGTTATTTGACTAAAGAAGTCCAATGTAGCCTTTGTTTTAGTATCTTCTTCAGCATAAAAAACGGTCACAGTTAAATTTAGTTTTGTTGGTGGATAGTTTACAAACGAACTTAATTGATAGGTTAACATGTTGGCATAACCCCAACAGTGACTAACAATTTCTAAATCAAACCTTCCCTTTACTGCCTTGCGATCTACTTCAGCAGGTATTTTATCGCGAAACAATGACTGTGGTAAAATACGACCAAACACTAAACGATAAGCTTGTATAGCAAAGCTATTACAGCCATTTGGTGAAAATGTTTTTGTTTCTATCATGATAAATAAGTAAGCCAAAAAAAGGAATCTATTCTGATAAAAGGATACCATATTGCTTAACATTACTGCCAATCGAACTGAGCGTAGCGAGGACAATCGTGCCATGTTATCGGGATATTCAGCATGAGGGGTAGCAATAACTCCACAAATAAATGAATCTTGCTGCGAAGGTGCTCAAAGCTGAGTTAGATCCCAAGCCTAGTAGATTGTTTAAGGCAGTACGAATGCGTTATGGAAAAAGATAATGTTTGCTAGAGCAATAGTAAGTAGTATATGTGTACATAAATTAAAGTGTAGTAAATCTTGATGGCTAACAAGGTACTCATATTTTCCAAGCGTGTTTTGCCTTTGTCCAATACCTTTGTGGCGGCCCAAGGAAATAACCTTCCTAATTTTAAACCTATTTACATTGGGTTACGGAGTAACAAAAGCGGTATCGATTTAATTGATGGTCAATCTACCTGCGTGCAAGAACAATACGAAACACTTCCGGTTATATCAAGATTAATGCTTGATGGTATGCAGCATTTAATGCCTGCCTGGAAAACCGCACTTACCGATTTATCAGCAAACCTTATTCATGCTCATTTTGGGAAAGGGGGGTATTATTGTAGTCCAATCGCAGAGAAGTTGAACCTACCTCTTATTACTACTTTCCATGGTTCTGATATCACTCAAAGAGATAAATTTTCATATAATAAAAAGCACCGCAAGATAGTATTCCAACAGTCATCAAAAATAATTGCCGTGTCTAAGTTTATTGAAAACAAGCTATTAAAAGCAGGATGCCCACCAGAAAAAATCATCCAGCATTATATTGGCATTGATACTCAGTATTTTTCATCAGTGGGCCAAAAAAGTGAACAGCCGACTATTTTATTTGTTGGCAGATTGATAGAGCAAAAGGGTTGCCAGTATTTGATACAAGCAATGAAAATAGTTCAAGCACAATTACCTGAGGCTGAACTAATCATCGCGGGTGATGGCAACTATCAAGAAAAACTAGTGACATCAAGTGCGGACCTTAGAAACATCACTTTCTTAGGCGCGCAAAACAGAACTCAAGTAAAAGCGTTGATGTCTTCAGCTTGGTTAACTTGCTTACCTAGTGTTAAAATGGACAGAGGCAATGAAGAAGGAATGCCAACTGTTTGCATGGAATCACAGGCTATGGGAACTCCAGTGGTAGGGTTCGATACAGGTGGTGTAAGTGAAGGTGTCGAACATGGCGTTACAGGGCTATTGTCCCCCGAAAAAAATATCGAGCAATTAGCAAAAAACCTATTAACGTTATTGAAGTCAAATCCACTAAGAACTTCGTTTTCTAGTGCGGGTGTTGAACGCACAAACAGATTGTTTAATATTAAATGGCAGTGCCAAATCTTAGAGAGTATCTACCAAGAACTCTGTTAAACCGGTCTAGGGTTAAATAATTGACTGCGCCAAAGAAGAGAACACCGTTCTTATAAAAGTCTTCGTTATCACTTACGATTGCTGTCAGTTGAGTAGGGTATATTAGGGCCTTATTACCATTGAATATTAGGTTTTTTTCATTTGTACTCAGTTTCTAATAGACTTTTAATTAACGTATTAGGTGCCATCGACAAAATCATCCTAAATTTTTCAACAGGTGTTAGCGACGCTTTATAATAGCTAAAACATAGGTAGTCATATTTGTTGGTATTCTTTCATGTTGTGATTTTACTCTGAGGAATTTCTATTGATGAATAATCACGTTTTTTGTGAACTACACTCAGACGAAGTTATATTAATTATCGGTAACTCAAGTTCAAACTTTTCAGGTATAACATCGACTATGTTGCAAGTTATGTCTTATCAAAAAGAGCTGCTCAAGCTTTAGCTATCAGTTTTTGGCAAACAGCAAAAATGTGAAGAAAAATGGTAAATAGCTTATTTTTCATGGCCGCCGCGAAGATGAGATGGTCCAATATTTGTTACTAAAGTATTTTTAAGAGTGAAAATCAAGCTAGTGTTTAGTTCTGCCGCGCAACGTAAACATTCTGTGTCAATTGTATCGTTAACTCGAAAAATGGATGTTGTAATTGCAGTCAATAAAAGGTCAGGCGGGTTTTTGTGCGATCCCCTAAACTTAGTCAATCCTCATGGCGTGCAAGTTAATGATTATTTACTTGCCAAGGATAAACAACAAGCTTGAACCGATTTAGGCTTCGATGGTAAATATGGGGTGAGTATTTTAGGCCGTGTTAGAAAACAAAGAAGGGTGCATTTATTTATTAAGTCGTGTTCACAGTTGTTTGACAAGTACCTAGATTACCACTGTGTTGTGGTTGGCTCGATATCACAAAGCAACAAAGAATTTGTTGAGCAGCTAAAAGGGCAAGCCGCAGAGGTTAATATGACCGTTTGGATTATTTTTACAGGTGAGTTGCCATTTGAACAAATACCTAAAATATTTAGTGCTCTGCCTTTGGTGTCAGCACTGAGTGATAACGAGGGATTTGGTTTAACTGTTTTAGAAACTATGGGCACTGGCGCAGCAGTTTTGGCTACTAATGCCGGCGCTTGGGAAGAAATTATTCGACCTGCAGTAGATGGTTATATTGTGGCAGTAAATGTTCAGCAAGCTGTTATTTGACCATCAACGGCAAAAAAATGTGGATAGAGGGGCGAAAGCGAGTCGAGACCAATTATCGCGAAAAAGACGAAGCTACACGTTTAATTGAATTTTTTCGTACTTTACAATAGGGACCCACTAAGGTGTGAGTTAGGCTCGCTTTAAGGTTTATGAAATGAACTAAGAATTTCCAACGTTTTTCGTATGGCACCACTGTTGTGTGCTAATACATGTTTACCAGCATTAGCAGCATGCCTTTTCTGTTCAGGGTTATCTAACCACTTCTTACAAGCTGACTCAATTTGCTGAGCGTTTGACACTGTTAGCAAAGCGCCTTCGCCTGCTAAGGCATGACAAATAGCGGGATTATTATAAATCGAATTACCCATTAAAATTGGTACCCCCACGGCAGCAGGCTCTAGAGCATTATGGCCTCCCTTATCAGCGATACTTCCGCCTACAAAACTGATGTCTGCTAATGCATAGATTGAACGTAGTTTGCCCATTTGATCGCATAGTAGTACCTGAGTAGAAGGTCGGCATGACGTTGCTTCACTCATTAAGATTGTTTCAATATTCTGTTTTTGTAAAAGCTGATAAACCTTTGCAAAGCGCTGAGGATGACGAGGTACAATAATTAACAACAAGGTTGGATAAACTTCCATCAAAGCCAAGTAAGCGTTCAATAAGACCTGTTCTTCTGGTTCATGAGTGCTACCTGCTACTATAATTAAGCGTTGTTCTAAGGTGAAGTTTGTTTTTATGGATTGGCTAACTGCTAAATCATAATCAGAAATCGTCAAATCGAATTTAATGTTGTTAGTTAATGTCAGCTTATCAGGGTTAACACCCAGGGTAAGGTAGTTTAAGTAATCTCTTTGATCTTGAGCACAGACTGCGGTTATTTTTTCGAACATAGGTACAAATAAAGATGGGAACTTTTGATAAGTTTTAGTCGATTTTTCACTCATTCTACCATTTATTATAAAAACAGGAATATTCGAAAGCCAGCATTGATGACATAAATTTGGCCATAATTCCATTTCATTAATGAGCACCTTAGTGGGATGCTCTCTATTCAGAAAAAGCTTCAAAAAAAGTGGGAAGTCATAGGGAAGGTAAGTATGATGAACATTATCAGCAAACAATAATTTTACTCTATCAGCGCCTGTGGTGGTATTGGTGGTGATGGTGATACGTTGCTTAGTGTTTTGTCTTAATAGTTGTTCAACTAAATTTTGTATTGCCACTACTTCACCCACTGAAGCGCAATGGATTAGTAGGCCACTTTTCTGATTATTCTGATTTAGTGTGAAACCATAACGAGATAGACGGGTTTTTGTATATCCTGGTTTGCGCCTTATAAACTGGTAAATAAAGTGACAAAGGGCAAAAGGAATAACCGATAGCCATAATAATGAATAGCCAAGTAATACAATTTTTTGCTTAGTATTTGGATGAAAATCTGTAGTCATGGTTTATCGGGTGCAGGTTAGGGTAAGGAAGACGTAAGTCACTGTAGCAGACTTTACTAAATCACGAAGTAACATTAGTTTAATCTAGACTATAGTGTACTGAATCTAACGGACTGTATCGTAATTGATTTCTATTAAATTGTGGCCTTTTTTAAGCTCATTTATTATAAAAATCACCCCAACGGAGTTTGGTTTTGCATAAAATTTTTCAATCTTTTCGCCTGATTTTTCGAATATTTCTGGGCTGTTTATTATTTTTTGCCTTTTCGGCTGGTAGTCAGGTGCCTGCAGTGCTGGTTGTGGTGAATCCTTCGGTTGAGTCTACCGATGTTAGCGTTGCAAAAATTCGTAGAATTTTTTCTATGCGTCAAACCTTTTGGTCTAATGGTCAAAAAATTACTGTTTACGTTCTTTCAAATCGACACCAAACACACCAAATTTTTAGTACCAAAGTATTGCGTTTGTTTCCTTATCAATTAGATCGTATTTGGGATAAATTAGTGTACTCAGGATTAGGTGAGAGCCCTATCAAGGTGCAAAGTGAGAAGGAAATGCTTGAGCGTGTGAGTCAGAAGCCCGGCGCTATTGGGTACGTTATGCAGCAGTTTAATAATGCCAGTGTCAATGTTATTAAACTGTCGGAGGAGTAAGCAGATATGAAGCTTTTAACAACATTTATTTGCCTAGGGTTAGGATTAATATTTCAATCGGATTATGCAAATGCTAAATCTCTAAAAATAAATGGTTTTGTTGCACAGGGCATTATTCAGGCAAAAAAATCTAACTTTGTGACGGATGATGGTGATGTGTCTTTGAAGCTTACGGAAGTTGGGGTCAATAGTGCTTATCGGATTAACTCTACATTCAGAGTGGCAGGTCAGGCAGTCTATTTAGAAGGTGGGAATCGATACCCCGATGGTTTTAGAGTTGATTATTTATTTTTGGAGTGGCAATTATTTAATAGTCCTTATTGGCGTATTAAAACTCAGATAGGACGTAACAAAAATTATCATTGGTTGTATTCATCAACACGAGATGTGCCTCATACTCGGCCTACTATCGTTCTGCCTCAATCTTTATATTTTGATATTTTGCGTGACGTAGCCTTAGGTGTTGATGGCATAGCGTTGATAGCACAAACGCATAATAAGTTAGGAGAATGGGATCTTAATTTTAGCTACGGTAACTCAAGAATAAGCGCGGAACAGAAAAAGAATTTAGTAGGTCCCAACGCGACTGGAAAGTTGAAACATGATTTTGACACCCAATTTAGCCTATATTGGAGGCCTAAATTAACAAACTTTCAATTTGGCTTTGCTCTGTTAGACGCAGATTTTAGTTACCAACGTGGTGATAACGACACGTTGTTTAGTGGTGATGAAACATCACAAAGATTAATGTTTAATTTTTTATATCAAGGACAACATTGGGAAATTGCTTCAGAAGTGATGCGTGAGCGAACAATTGGCGAAAACATATTATTCTCAGGGTTCTATAGTGATATCACGGCAGAAGGTGGGTATCTTCAAGCGAGGCACTTTTTGTCTAATCAATTAACAGTGCTTGCCAGGTTGGATATATACGACCGAGATAGACAGAACAGAGACGGCCAGAATATTGAAACCTTAAGCCAGGGTTCAGTGCCAGGTTATTTTGGTCTTATGGATCAAGCGACGTTAGGAATTACTTGGAAACTGACTAAAAACACACAGCTACAAGCTGAATATCACAGAGTTAAAGGAACGGGTAGATTAGCACCTATATTTACCCCAGACACAATATTGAATAATAACAAATACTGGGATATGTGGGCTATGCAGCTTATGTACTGGTTTTAATCAGTGCGTAAATTTGTCAGCTTATCTACTAAAATAATGGGCGTTTTGATTGCATTCTTGTTATTTGCGAGTGTTTCAATAACTTATTTGTGGGTAAACAAAAATAATCAGGATTATGCTGTTCAACGACAAACATTACTGGATCAGGATCAAAAACAATTTGGGTTCATCCGAGGCCTTTTGCGGGCCAGAGTGGAGACTTGGTTTGAATCCTTTATTCACTTTCAAGCAAGTTACGCTGACAATATTGAGGCTACTGCTTTATTCTTCGAAAGTGAATTTGATTACTTGCAACTTAACTGGCAGATCAACAATTTATGGTTGTTTGATAACGATAATAAGTTACGTTTTAGTACAACTGAATATACTCAAAAATATGTTTTTGCAGATGTCGCAAAGGTCATCAACTCTCAGTCGTCAGTCTCTCATATTCGTTGTTATGAAGATTGCCAGCAACAAATTAGTATGCCGATTTTATCTAATTCAGGCGAAGTTGTTGTGTTATCAGTCAGTAGCTCGTTGTTGGAGGTCTTAGCGGCAGTCAATCGTTCTACATTTGCTAAGTTAGCAATTTTAAGTGCCAATAAACTAGCGTCTAAAACTTTAAACGTTCAAAGTTTAAAGTTGAAACCACCTATTAGCCTTGTAAATAAACAATTTATGCAAGAAATCCTTGCTGTTTTACCCAAAACTCTTCTCCTATCACAAATGCTTGATTCAGGTTATCGATTAGCAGTGAGGGATAACGTATATTTATTGAACTTATTACCTATCGATCCACATCTTGAAAGTTCAATTTACTTGATGTTTGTGCATGATATTAGCGAAGTTTCTCTAGCACATAAACAATATCAGACGCAGGTATTGGTGATATCTATTATTGTTGTCGTGCTATGTATTATTGCTTTATTTCTAATCACATGGCAATTTCGCCGCCGCTTGCTGCTAGTGGCTGAGCAGTTACCTCTTCTGGCACAAAAAAAATATCAAGAATTTCGTCTTCGTAAGTTTACAAAAGGTCGTTTCTTCGTCGATGAGATTGAACTATTGCAAGATTCTGCAACTCTGCTTAGTGAAGAGTTGGAGTTATTAGATGGAAGGATTGAACAGAATACTCGAGAGTTAGAAAATATTGCCATGTATGACCGCCTAACGAATTTGCCCAATTGTAATATGCTGAACTATCAACTAAAAAAATTATTGGCATCTATAAAACGAGATTCAAACAAGTTAACGCTTATGTTTCTGGATTTTGATAGGTTCCGTAAGGTTAACGACACCCACGGCCATGATGTTGGTGATGCATTTTTGATCAATGCAGCACAAAGAATACATGGATGTTTACGTGACTCGGATATGTTGTTTCGTTACGGTGCTGATGAGTTTGTAGTGATGTTTTTAGAAAAAAGTACTAGTGAAGGAGCACCTGTATTAGCAACCAAATTAATTGATAGTTTCATAGAACCAATTGCTGTCGACGACTTATTATTTTATACCTCTAGCAGCATAGGTATTGCAAGTACTGAAGACGCATCAATGTTAGTGGATGACTTGATCAGACAGTCAGACATGGCAATGTATGCCTCCAAAGATGCTGGGGGCGATAGGTACAGCATTTTTAGTGATGTTATGCAGAAGGCCGTATTACGTAAAGTTGAATTAGAAAATGAAGTACGTGACGCTCTTGAAAGAGGTGAGTTTAGTTTTGCTTTACAACCTCAAGTAGAAATTGCATCGGGTAAACTATTTGGATTTGAAGCACTTATTCGATGGTTTCACCCCGAACGTGGTTTTATTCCGCCAGATGAATTTATCCCACTGATTGAAAATACAGAAAACATGTTAAAAATAGGTTACTGGGGACTTAAAAAAGCATTCGAAATATTACAGCAATTAGATAAATTGGGCTTTGATAACCTAAAGGTAGCTGTGAATTTATCTGCGAGTCAGTTTTTGGATCCTGACCTTTTGCCATTCTTACGTGAGCAAGTCAAAATATTTAATCGTGACCCTTCACAAATTGAATTAGAGCTAACAGAGAGAACTGTGGTAATTGATATCGAACAAACACTTGATACCATGCGACAGCTAAAGGAGATGGGTTTTATATTTTCAATTGATGACTTTGGTACGGGCTACTCGTCGTTAGCTTATCTAAAACAGATGCCTGTTGATATTATCAAAATAGACAGAAGTTTTGTTTCTGGTATGAGTGATAATAGCGCCGATATGCAAATTGTCTCCTCGACGATTGCGATGGTACAAAAATTAGGTATGCAAGTGGTCGCAGAAGGTGTTGAAACCTCAGCACAAATGGAGATGCTACGAGGTTTACAATGCGAAATAGGGCAGGGCTATTTTATTTCTCGCCCAATACCTGAAAGCGAACTTTATTCTATCTTACCAGAGAAGCTACTAGGTGGTGTGTGGGACAAACTAGACCAATTACATACTAAATCTTAATTGGATTCGTAGTTAAGGTGTACAGTAAGATTTCCACCTGTGTATTACCTTCTGCTGTTAAAATTATCTTTCATCATATTGAATATATATGATCCGTTTTATTTAATTCTCATTCATAGGACTTCTGATGAAACATCACTTTTATAATCGTTTAGCTCAGCAAATTGAAGATACAAAAGCTCAAGGACTTTTCAAAAATGAACGCATCATTACGTCAAGCCAACAAGCTGATATCGAAGTTGAGCATAAGCAAAAGGTACTTAATTTCTGTGCTAATAATTACTTGGGATTAGCTAATCATCCAGAACTGATAAATGCGGCAAAAGCGGGTTTGGACAGCCACGGTTTTGGTGTGGCGTCGGTACGTTTTATTTGTGGTACACAAGATATTCACAAAGAGTTAGAAGCAAAGATAAGTGACTTTTTAGGTACCCAAGAAACCATTCTTTATCCTTCGTGTTTTGATGCAAACGGTGGGCTATTTGAAACTATTTTGGATGCTAATGATGCCATTATTTCTGACTCACTTAATCATGCGAGTATTATAGATGGGGTTAGACTGTCAAAAGCTAAACGTTATCGTTACGCAAATAATGATATGCAAGCTCTAGAAGCCCAGCTTATCCAAGCCGATGCAGACGGTGCGCGAACAAAGCTTATTGCCACAGATGGAGTGTTCTCTATGGATGGTGTAATTGCAGATTTGGCATCAATTTGCGATTTGGCAGATAAATATCAAGCTTTGGTCATGGTAGACGACTGTCATGCTACTGGATTTGTTGGTGAAAATGGTCGGGGTAGTCATGAATATTGTAATGTATTGGGAAGAGTTGATATTTTAACTGGCACTTTGGGTAAAGCACTAGGTGGGGCTTCTGGCGGATACACATCGGGTAAAAAAGAAGTGATTACTTGGTTACGCCAACGCTCTAGGCCATATTTGTTTTCAAACTCCGTGGCTCCGCCAATTGTTGCCGCATCCTTGAAAGTATTTGAAATGATGCAGGACGGGGAGCCACTACGTAAACAATTGGCTGCAAACGCAGCACATTTTCGTAAAAGAATGTCAGATGTTGGTTTTACGCTTTCAGGCAAAGATCATGCGATCATTCCTGTGATGATTGGTGACGCGCAGTTGGCTAGCGATATGGCGGATAAAATGTTACTTAAAGGGGTCTACGTAGTGGGATTTTCTTTCCCAGTAGTACCCAAAGGACAAGCACGTATTCGTACCCAAATGTCCGCAGCCCATAGTCTTGAACAAATCGATTTAGCAGTCGATGCTTTTATTGACGTTGGCAAAGAATTAGGAATTATTTGATGAAGGCATTAGCCAAGTTACATTCGAAGAAAGGCATCTGGATGACGGAGTGTGAAAAGCCCGCTGTTGGTCATAATGACTTGTTAATAAAAATCCATAAAACAGCAATTTGTGGTACCGATATGCATATTTACCAATGGGACGAATGGGCACAAAAAACTATTCCAGTGCCCATGGTTGTAGGGCATGAGTATGTTGGCGAGGTGGTTGACATGGGCCAAGAAGTCCGTGGTTTTTTAGTTGGTGACCGAGTTTCTGGTGAAGGACACATTACTTGTGGTCATTGCCGAAATTGTCGAGCAGGTCGTCGCCATTTATGTAGGAATACCACAGGAGTAGGTGTAAATAGGCAAGGTGCTTTTGCTGAGTACCTAGCTATACCTGCATTTAATGCTTTTAAAATTCCACACAATATATCCAGTGATTTAGCTGCTATTTTTGATCCATTCGGTAATGCAGTTCATACCGCTTTATCTTTTGATTTGGTTGGTGAAGACGTATTAATTACAGGTGCTGGCCCTATTGGTATAATGGCTGCAGCTGTAGCACGTCATGTTGGCGCAAGAAATGTCGTTATTACCGACATAAACGAATATCGTCTAGATTTAGCCTCTAAAATGGGCGCTACTCGTGCTGTGAACGTATCTCACATGGTATTGACAGACGTGATGAATGAATTGGGAATGACTGAAGGTTTTGACGTCGGCCTTGAGATGTCAGGTGTTCCATCGGCATTGCATGATATGCTCGACAAAATGAATAATGGTGGCAAAATTGCGATGTTAGGCATTCCAGCTAGCGATGTTGCAATAGATTGGAATCAAGTGATATTCAAAGGTCTGATGATAAAAGGCATTTATGGCCGTGAAATGTTCGAAACATGGTATAAAATGGCTAGCCTGATCCAAGGTGGGTTAGATTTGAAGCCTATGGTGACGCATCAATTTGCCATTGACGATTTTCAGCAAGGTTTTGATGTTATGGGATCTGGTCAATCTGGTAAGGTAATACTCAATTGGCAATAGTATTAAGATTAAATTTATGAGGAGAGTCGTCTAGATGGAGCAATTTGCCCATATATCAGTTCAAGAGACACAACAAAAACTGACTGAAGATAGTGTAAGAGTTGTCGATATTCGTGACGACGCAGCTTTTGCTGCAGGACATATTAAAAATTCCATACATTTAACTAATGGGTCATTGCATAGTTTTATGGCGGATGTTGAATTTGATATGCCCGTAGTTGTCTGTTGTTACCATGGGATAAGTAGTCAACAAGCAGCGCAGTTCTTAATTCATCAAGGTTTCGAAGAGGTATACAGTTTAGATGGTGGATTTGAAGCTTGGCGTAAAGAGCAGTCCTTTGAGGTTTCACAGCCTGATCTTTGAAACAATATAGGAAGTAAAATACGTTTGTCTACCCTGCTTAAGTTAGTCGCTTTTTCTAAAGAACAACCAGCAAGATTACTCACTGTTTACCTTGTAGAGCAAGGTATTCATGCAGAGTATCAATATTCAGCTAATGAGTATGCACATACTGTTATGTTACAGGAGTCATCTGATCAGAATGAAGCCAAAAAGCTAGCAGAAGAATTTGTGCTCAACCCAAGTAATACAAAATATCAAACATCTGCTTGGCAATCTGGTGAGACGGTGAAGTTAATTCCTGAGAAGACTTTTTCTTTAGATAAGACCATTGCTGATTTAAAACAGTCACCTTTTACCTCAAGCATATTAGTGATGTGTCTGATGATTTATTTATTAGCGATGATAGGTGTTTCATTCCCTTACTCGTGGTTAAAAATTCAGCCTTTGGCGACGCTTCAAGATACTGGCCAGTGGTGGCGAATATTGGGGCCGGCATTAATCCATTTTTCAGTCTTGCATATTGCATTTAATCTATTGTGGTGGTGGACGTTAGGCAAGCAAATTGAAAAAGCTTTTGGCCTTAGTAGTTTGCTCGTATTGTTTGTATTTTCTGCTGCTGCATCTAATGTTGCTCAGTTGGTAGTCAGTGGGCCTAACTTTGGTGGCCTCTCAGGTGTTGTCTATGCATTAGTGGGTTGTGTATGGTGGTTGGGATGGTTAAAACCAGCCTGGGGACTATCGTTACCTAAACCAATAGTAGGTTTTTTATTAGTTTGGCTAGTTGTAGGTTATCTGGATGTATTACCTGTAAGTATGGCAAACACAGCCCATACGGTGGGCTTAATTTGTGGTTGCCTATTTGCTTGGTTTTTAGTGACTAAAGCAAAAAATGCTGACAGGTAGTAATAATCTTTTAACTTTGGTGATAAAGGTATTTAGTAAAAATAACATCTTTAACCATTTCAAATCCTGTTTCTCTGAGCATGAGTACTCGTAGTTTTTTCAAGCAGTCCTGTCTAATTTCTTCGCGACCACTCAGCGACCTAACTTTTTCTTCTCGTTGGCTGCCGAATACCTCAATTGTTGCAGCTCTCATCAGAGGAGAGTGATGTTCAGCGGCTTCAAGAAACTCTGCATCTTCTAACATTAATTCAATTGTGACTCTAATAAAGCCTAAATTTTTTGCGCTAGAGCCTAAATAATTAGTGACTATATCTGGCTCAAGACTAAAATAAGCATAGTTTTTTCTGACCACATCTTGTGCGTAAACTAAACTTTGATAACTTAAAAGAGTCAGTATTATAGCGAGGTGATACATGTGCTTTTTTATCATTACTTTCTTTTTTCTTTTAACCTTTAACATAATTAAGTTTACCAACTTTTTTAATCAAAACGGTATTTAACTTTAGTCTAAGTCTCGCAGTTGTTATTATTGGTTTTTACTAATAGATAATGTTGTAAAATTGAAAACATCATATATTTTTCCGGTTGGTATCCCATCGTTATGGGCTGAACCAGACAAGTTTGTTATCCCTAATTCTTGTTTAAAGAATTGGTTGTTAGATACAGGCTCGTTAACTGAAAGGCTACAAACTCAATGTACGTCATTTCATTTGACTCTTATAGGTCAGCAGCAAGCAGAAATCACACCTGAAGAATTTCAGCGAGTATGCACTTTTCAACAGCAATTAAATCCGAAAGAGTGGCAGGTAAGAGAAGTAATATTGTGGGGTGATAATCAACCTTGGGTTTTTGCACGCTCAATCATCCCACAAAAACTATGTGAAAATGATTTTATTAACCTCAATAATAAACCTTTGGGCCAACTAATTTTTAATGATAAACGATTTGAACGTATGCCATTTGAAGTCACTAATATGAGTCCTAGCAACGCTTTTCAAGCACAATTACAGCTGTCCACTGAAATGGACTTGTGGGGACGCCGTTCTGTATTTAATTTTGAAAATCTTAAAATGTCGGTTAGTGAAGTATTTCTTCCAAATTCGCCAGCTTACCAAGAGATGCAATAAACTAATATGTACAACTCAGGCAAATTATCATCAACAAAGTTACATGCTTATTGGCGCTTAATACGTGCCGATAAACCTATTGGTATTTACTTATTGCTATGGCCCTGCGTAAGTGCATTATGGATAGCATCAGCAGGGATTCCAGACCTACACATCTTAGC
Source organism: uncultured Paraglaciecola sp. (assembly GCF_913058035.1). GTDB lineage: Bacteria > Pseudomonadota > Gammaproteobacteria > Enterobacterales > Alteromonadaceae > Paraglaciecola. The sequence continues at coordinate 24,356 of NZ_CAJXPA010000008.1, forward strand.
TGTGTTTGTACTGGGAGTGATAGTGATGCGATCGGCTGGTTGTGTGATTAATGACTATGCAGATCGTAATGTAGACGGTTTAGTTGAGCGTTCATCGACCCGACCTTTAGTGACTGGGGAAGTAACTGAGAAAGAAGCTTTAAGTATATTTTTTATACTATTATCTTTCGCACTAATTCTGGTTTTAACATTAACTTGGCAAACAGTTTTTATGTCAGTTGGCGGTTTAACATTAGCTATCATTTATCCCTTCATGAAGCGTTATACTCAGTTGCCTCAGGTTGTACTTGGCGCTGCCTTTAGCTGGTCTATACCGATGGCCTTTGTGGCAACAGGACAATCCATCAGTTGGATAGTTTGGACATTATATTTTGCAAACTTAACATGGACTGTAGCCTACGATACACAATATGCCATGGTCGACAAAAACGATGATATAAAAGTGGGCGTCAAATCAACCGCTATTTTATTTGGTCAATACGATAAGTTGAGCATATTGTTACTACAAATAGTCAGCCTGTTGTTGCTTACTACGACAGCGCAATTGCTAAAATTAAGCTGGCCTTTTTATTTAGCGTTACTCATTAGTGTGAGTTTGTTTTTGTACCAACATTGGCTGATTAAAGACCGAGATCGAAGTCTATGCTTCAAGGCTTTTCTACATAATCATTTTGTGGGGTTAGTGTTTGCGTTAGGTATTATTGGGCACTACAGCATCTACCCAGCATAAGTCATAAGTCATAAGTCTGGTTAGTTTGGGAATATATAAGCCACGTTTATTACATAAGTGGCTTACAAGGCTAATAAATAATGAGTTTACCCTTCTGGCTTCTCTAATGTTGCGAGGCGCTTTTCTAGTGCCTCGAGCTTTTCTCTGGTGCGCATTAGTACTTGGCTTTGAATGTCAAACTCTTCTCGACTAACAAAATCTAAGCGACTTAGTTGTGATTGTAATACTTGTTTAACTTTGGCCTCAGCGCCTTCTGCCATAGTTTTCATACCTGGAGGCACAGCATCAGAGATTTGTTTAGCAATTTCTTCTAGTTTTTTAGGATTTAGCATTAGTGTCTGTCTACCTTTCAAGTTCAAATTAGTTTTTAAAACGAAACCTGGGTCCAAGTTTAAAAAAGTTATACTCTGTTAATCTACTTGGACTCACCAGTATATTCTCTTACAATCGAAGCCCCATCATCATTGGCTGTTTAATTTAGCATGAAACTTAATCCTGGTCAGAACGAAGCTGTAAATTTTATCTCTGGTCCATGCTTAGTTTTAGCTGGCGCAGGTAGTGGTAAAACTCGCGTGATCACTAATAAAATAGCTTATTTAGTCAGAGAGTGTGAGTTACCTGCTCGTTATATAGCGGCAGTCACATTCACCAACAAAGCCGCTCGGGAGATGAAAGAGCGAGTGGCGCAGACTCTGGGCAAGAAGGAAGCGCGTGGTTTAAAAATATCCACATTTCACACTTTTGGTTTGAATATTATTAAGTCTGAAGTTAAAACTTTGGGTTTGAAACCTGGCTTTTCTTTATTCGATAACAAGGACAGTATGTCGCTGCTCAAGGATTTAACCGAGGTAGAATTTGATGGCGACAAAGAGCTTTTGTCTGGGCTACAGAGTTGTATCTCGAATTGGAAAAACGATCTTATTTTGCCAGAAGATTTAAAAAATCGAACTTTATCTCCCAGTGACATTGAGCATGCAGAATTTTACCAGCGCTACTACAATCATCTGCGTGCGTATAATGCTCTAGATTTTGACGACCTGATTTTATTACCTACTGTGCTGTTAAAAAATAATGAGGCTGTTAGGAAAAAATGGCAGAACAAAATACGTTATTTGCTGGTGGACGAATATCAAGATACCAATACCAGTCAATATGAGCTTGTAAGGCTCCTAGTGGGTGAAAGAGCAAGATTTACAGTAGTGGGTGACGACGACCAATCCATATACTCATGGCGTGGCGCAAGGCCTCAGAACCTAGTGTTGCTACAAAAAGATTTCCCGAAACTAAGAGTCATTAAACTTGAGCAAAACTACCGTTCGACTGAGCGAATTTTGCACTGCGCCAACATTCTTATCCAGAACAACCCTCATATTTTTGAAAAAAAGTTATTTTCTGAGCTGGGTTATGGTGAGCCTCTGCAAGTTATTACCGCCAAAAATGAGGATCACGAAGCAGAAAGGGTGGTAGCCGAGTTGATGGCGCACAAGTTTATGCAAGCCACAAAATTTAAAGATTATGCAATTTTGTATCGAGGCAACTTTCAATCCCGAGTATTCGAAAAAGTGCTGATGAGTAATCGTATCCCTTATAAAATTAGTGGCGGTATGTCTTTTTTTGGACGTACTGAAGTAAAAGATATCATGGCTTATTTGCGCTTACTGGTAAACCAAGACGACGACAATGCGCTGTTGCGGGTAATCAATACACCGACCCGTGGTATTGGGCGAGTAAGTTTAGAAAAGCTTGGTAATTTAGCTAATCTCAATCGTAGTTCTATGTTTGAAGCTGCTTTCGATCCCAATTTACAGGATGTTTTAACAGGTAAAGCCTTGGTATCAGTAGAGCAATTTAGTCGCTGGATAGTAGAGCTTTCAGACAGAGCAGTCAGAGGTGATGGCATTGCGACTATTCGCGAGATGATTAAAACCATGGGATATGAAGAATGGTTATACGAGTCTAGTACCAGCCCCAAGGCTGCTGAAATGGGTATGGCAAATATCAGTACTCTGTTTGGCTGGATTAGCAACATGCTTGAAGGCAGTGAACTAGACCCTCCAATGACATTACAAGAGGTGGTTAATCGCCTTATTCTTCGTGATATGATGGAGCGTGGTGAAGATAGTGAAGAGACAGATCAAGTTCAATTAATGACCTTACACGCGTCAAAAGGGTTAGAGTTTCCTTATGTATTTATAGTGGGTATGGAAGAAGGATTAATACCCCACCAAAGCAGCATTGACGAAGACAATATCGACGAAGAAAGACGTTTAGCTTATGTGGGTATCACTCGTGCGCAAAAAGTATTGTTTATGACGTTAGTTAAAGAAAGACGTCAATACGGTGAGGTGAGTAATCCCGAGCCTAGTCGATTTTTGCACGAATTACCACAAGATGATTTAGTGTGGGAACACAAGAAGCCAAAAGTATCAGCACAAGAACGTCAGCAGAAATCTCAAGTGGGGATTGCTAACTTAAGGGATATGATGAAGAAGAGTTAATCACTTACCATTTTAATTTTTTTGCTTTCTGTAAGTACTTACCTTGGCCAAACTCGCAGCCAGCATCTATTAACGCCTTATACTGTTCTGCGGAATCTATGCCTTCAGCAATCAACTTAAACTTCAAATGCCCCGAAATAGATAAAACAGACTGAATTAATTTCAAATTACGCTCAGAATAAGGCAGGGATTTGATAAAAGAATGATCCACTTTGACGTAATCAAAAGGGTATGAGTATAAATAACTCAAAGAAGCTAAACCACTGCCAAAGTTATCTAATACTAATGTAATCCCCGCGCGCTTTAATATTTTAATTGTGGGCAAGAAAAACTCGGAACGACGATTTAGGGAACTTTCATCAAACTCGATAATTAATTTTTTAGGGTTAACCCCCGCTTCTTTTATTTGTTCAATTAATTGTATCGCTAGAGATATTTGCGTGAGGTGGTGGATGGATAAGTTGATCGCAATACGTTTATTCTGGTCAGTCCCATTGAGTTGCCAATATTGTAATACTTCACAGGCTTTTGTCAGCATGTACTTATCCATTTCTGCAGTGAAACCGAACTGTTCAGCAATTTGCCAATACTGTTTGCGTTTGATTTTACCTATTCTTGAATGCTCCCAACGAACGTAATACTCTGTGTATATTGTCTCTTGATTAGTAAGATTAAAAATTGGCTGTGAATAAATTTCAAATGTCTTAGCTTTAAGTGTTTTTCTAAACTCGTCTTCAATTTCCAATTCTTCGAGTAGCTGTTTCCTCATCGTCTTATCGAAGACGACATAACGTCCACGGCCTAATGACTTGGCTTGATACATGGCTGCATCAGAATCTCGTAAGACTTCGTCAGTTGTTTGATATCCACTTTCAATAAAGGCGATGCCTATACTGGCACCTGAATACATATCTTTATTTTCGATCCTAAAGGGTTTGGCAATAAAACTGATGATACGCGCAGATATTTCTTCAACATCGGTAGGGGAGTCAAAATTGTCAAACAATACAACGAATTCATCCCCACCTAATCGCGCAAGTAAATCATGCCCACGGATACAGGAGTTTATTCGAATAGCGACCTCTTTTAAAAATTGGTCTCCAGCCATATGGCCTAATGAATCATTAATTTGCTTGAATCTGTCTAAATCGATAAATATTACTGCATAATTACTTTTGGTATAACGTTGTTTGCTGGCTAGAGCCAGCTTGAGACGACGATTAAATAAAACACGATTTGCCAAGCCTGTTAGCGAATCATGTTGTGCGTCATATTCGAGTTGTTGTTGTGCCTGTAAGCGCTCTTCAATTTGTTTTTGTAAAAACAGATTAGTGCTATTTAGCTCTTCTGTTCGCTCTTGAACTTCTTTTGAAAGTTTTTGATTATAAGCTTTAATAGCATCGGTGGACTGTTTACGGCTTAAAGCCACAGCAATGTGATGAGAAACAAAACGTAAAAATTCAAGATCTTTAACGTTATATTGTTTTTTTTTGTTGTAACTTTGAACGGCTATAACGCCACAAATTTCACCGTCTAAGACAAGTGGCGATCCAATCCATGAATCCATCTTCTGGAACTTGCTTTCAGCCAAATTTATAGAAAGCTCATTGGCTTCAGTTAAATGTTGCACTCTAGCACCGTCTAAAAGTTCAGCCCTACCATGCCTAATAACATATTCGGTTAGGCCTAAACCCATTGGACGAGGTTCAATCTTAGATTGTATTTCGTCTTTATAATAAGGAAAGTGTAAAGTTTGTTTGGCATTATCAACTATTGCAACATAACAGTTAGGTGCACCAATTAAACGCGACAAGATGTCATGAATAGACGAATAAAAATCATACATGCCTCCTTCAGCTGATGCTGAGAGCTCGGATATTTCAAACAACGCTTGTTGTAAGGATTCTACTTTCTGTCTTTCAATGATTTCTTCTTGTAACTCATCGTTGATTTGTCTTAATTGTCTTGTGCGCTGGCGAATAGATTTTTCAGTTATTTCTCGACTCTTAACTCTATCGACAGAGTTGACTATGTGCTGAGAAACAAAAAGTAATATTTCCAAATCTTCCTGACCGTAACGAATTGATTCATCGTAGCTCTGAACAACCATTGCACCTATTACTTGCAAACCTCGTTTTAGAGGTACACCAATCCAATCAATAGGGTTGGCGCCTAAATCTTTAACTGATATATCAGCAAGTTTTTGTTGATAAGTCTCTTTGGTTAAAAATAAATGATTACCGGTGCGTAATATGTAACCAGTGATGCTATTTTTTAGATCGTCAGCTGAGACCTTCGAAACCACTTGTTCGTCATATTCATCAATAAAATAGGCAAAATCAATGATTTCATTTTCTTCTTCATAAAAGGCTACAAAGAAGTTTTTAGCGGGCATTAATTGACCAATTATGTCATGAATTGCTGGATAAAGACTGGATAACTCACTGATTGAGCTAGCTAACTCTGAAATATCAAATAGTGATTTCTGAATTGATTCAGAATGCTTATATTTTTGTGTGATCTTCTGCAATTGAGGGACAAGCTCTCGAAGCTCCTCTAAAGAAAGTTGATTGGGGTTACTTTTCGATGTCATCAGTTAACAAATGATTCTTTGATTTAATGCAATTGCAGAAATATTATTAACAAAACTAAACTATTCATACTAAAAAAACCACCCTGAAGTGGTTTTTTTAGTCAAACAATTAATCTGTAGTTCTTAAACTATATACCTTCAATCATATGTTCGATTGCAGCCTTGATGTCATCATTTGAACAATCACCACAGGTACCCATCGGTGGCATAGCACCTATACCATTAATTGCATTTTGCCATACTGTGTCAAACCCCTTTGTCATTCGTGAGTCCCATCAGCAACGTCTTGAAATTTAGGCGCATTTAAAACACCAACACTGTGGCATGCAACACAGGCTTTAGTGTAAATTTCTGAACCTGACCTCGGTCCTGAAGCCATCGTGGCTTTGGCACCCGCTACGTGTACTTTACCAACAGGTTGAATGCGAGCCCTAATATCATCTTCGCTCATTTCTTGTGCTTGCACCGCCAAGATGCTGAAGACACCCATAAAAATACATAAAAAGGCTTTAAATTTCACAAAACTCTCCAAATCAGGTTTTATTTACCCAAAAAAACTGGGACGGATTATAACTACTAATATTGTGTGAACAACTATTTAACTAACAAATCTAATAAAAATTGTGTTTTATATTGCAACAAAACGATTTTTGATTACTAGTAAAGTAGCAGGTTCATACTAGTTTGATCCAATTAACTTTTTTAGATGTTAATATCCATGTGTAGTAAAAATTCTCCTGAAGGGATCAGTAATGATAACAATAACGCGTTTTTTGAGCTTAATCGGTTATGTTGTTTTAATCGGCACAGCCTTCTCACAACAAGCAAAAACACCTATCCTAGACAACACTCAATCTTATGAATACCAGTTATTAACTAAGGGGGTAGATATTCCTTGGGGAATGGCTTGGCTAGATGTAAAAACCATATTGGTAACAGATCGCAAAGGTGAACTGCGGATTATTAGTAATGGCATATTATTAAATGAAAAAGTGACAGGCTTACCAAAAATATTTGCTGAAGGTCAAGGTGGCCTACTGGATGTTGTGGTAGATCCCAATTACGCTCAAAATAATATAATATATTTTTCTTATTCTGGCCTAGAAGGCGAGGGTGAGGGTGCACATACATCAGTAATGCGTGCTAAATTACAAAATTTTAGACTAATCGAACAAACTTTAATCTTTGAAGGTAGTCCTAACACAAAAAAAGGCCAACATTATGGTAGTCGCCTTGCATTCGATAAAAATGGTTATTTGTATATTTCTAGTGGCGACCGAGGAAACCGAGACGTTAATCCGCAACGCTTAGACCGAGATGCAGGTAAAATTCACAGAATTAACAGCGACGGAAGTATCCCTACAAGCAATCCATTTGTTGCACGAAAAGACGCAAACTCTTCTATATACTCATATGGTCACCGAAATCCACAAGGTATGGCAAGACATCCAGTAACAGGTGATATTTGGATTCATGAACATGGCCCTAAAGGTGGCGATGAAATCAATATAATCCAAAAAGGAGCAAATTATGGTTGGCCAGTGATCAGTTACGGGATCAATTATAGTGGTTCGTCTTTTACTGAACTGACTCAAAAAGAAGGCATGCAGCAACCTGCTTGGTATTGGGTGCCGTCAATTGCACCATCAGGTATGACATTTGTCACTAGTGATTTATATCCAGATTTAAAAGGCAAAATAATAGTAGGTTCGTTAAAGTTTGCCTACTTAGTTGCATTAATGTTGGATGGTGACAAAGTCATTAGTCAAGAAATCCTATTTCCCGGAATAGGACGCGTTCGCAATGTTGTGCAAGGTGCAGATGGATTTATATATGTTGCCACAGACGGTTCGGGCATATTTAAGATAGTGCCCAGTAAATAATCTTAGCTTGAAATAGGTGTTGGTATTACTTATACCAATTTGGGCGTCTACAAACTTTATTTGCGACTTCTTTACATCTGTATAGCTCAGCTAATCTCACATAAATTTATAGACATGAGTTTGCAGCTATGCATTCTGTAATATAGAAGAATCGAAGTGTTGCTAATATTTAATTTGTGTTCGACAAGTTGACTAAGGCAATTCAGGCGAAAACAATTCGCGGATATTGGGAAGGTATTTTTCTGCACTCCCTGTGTTAAAACACACAATGCTTTGGTTAGTGTCGACTAATCCAAGTAATTTGGCCTGTGCTAATGCTGCTACCGTTGCCGCACCCTCTGGGCTTATCCATATTCCAAATTTTTGATATAAGCCCTTAACATGCAGCGCAATTTGGTCTTCGCTTACCGAAATTGCGCCACCATTGCTTTGACGAATAATTCGTAATACTGCTTTGTGGCCAACACCACCTGGCACGTTTATCCCGGTGGCAATAGTCAGACCGCCATCAGTAGCAATGGTGTCTTCTAAACCTTGTTGAAAAGCGCTGACCACAGGTGCATTAACTGTGCTTTGTATGGCAATTATTTTTGGACGGTGTGAACCAATAATGCCAAGTTCCTCTAATTCATCAAAGGCTTTCCACATACCAAGAATACCCGTTCCACCCCCGGTAGGGTAAAGTATCGCGTCTGGTAGTGACCATTGTGGTTTGAATTTGGGCCAAGGCTCTGCCAGTTCCAACCCCATGGTTTTTTTACCTTCGATACGCCAGCCCGGCTCTTGAAAAGTTGCACAGTTAAAATAACCTTCAGGTAAATATTTTTGTTTCATTAACGCGCCGGCTTCACGAATAGTGCCTTTGACAAGATCGAGGCTGATGCCGTCATGTTTAAGACTGTAGGCGGCCACCTTTCCCATTATTGGCATAGGTGTGTCATCGGGCATGATCACCGCAACATCAAGATCATTGGCTACACCATATTCGGAAAGTGAGTCACCTGCATTACCCTGAGTTGGAACTGCCAACGATGATAAACCGTAATAACGTGCCATAGTGACTACTACTGACATACCACGATCTTTGAAACTACCTGTTGGATTAGCGCCATAACCTGCATAGGGTTGGCCCTCATCTTTTAGATAAACCTGCAAATTTAACTCAGAACAAGTGAGATACTGGCTAACATCAATTATGGGTGTATATCCTTCACCCAGTGAACAAACGCTATCTGGATCAGTGCTGATGTCAAAGGGTAGCAGTGGACCAAAACGCCACATGTTTTTCACATGTGGCTGATACCAGGTCATTGATGGATAATCCCGGGTAATAGCTGCAATATTCACCATCATCTTCACTGGTCGACCATCGTCTTCACATAAGTTCATAGGGGTGTCAGTCTTATAAGTCCTGCCACACTCAGTGCATTGATAGTGTTTTATATACTTCATTGCTATAGCCTTATATTTTGGGATCTAATGTAACGCACACTTAGTCTCAATCCAAACAGCTAATCAGGATGTTAATGATATAAAAAAACAAATATAGTGGTGTTTCAATCGAAAGCTAGGTATTGGCTAGTGGGGTGTTAATTGTAAGTTTGTATATTAAATTGATCATCAGGCGATAGTATAAAACACTCATCATTACAGATAAGGTGTTGTATACGCTGTGTAGCAGACTCATTTCTATCTATGGTTCAATGGTAAGAGTTCACCGATTATCAACTCATCTATGGGGTGGGCTAAAAAGTCACACCTTGAGATGAGATAATGTTGTTTAACTATGCGGATGTTCCAGTTAATGGGCCTATCTTAATTTTAACTTACGTATCGGTTGATACTAGAACACGCAGCAACTACCAAGTAGATCATGGTTTTTATACATATAATCTGTTCAAATTATTTTTTTAAGACAATGTGCTGACTCAGTCATACTCTAAATTAAAACCAAGTTCAGATTCTGTTTTCAACGTTCATCGAATGGTGCAGACAATATCTTATATTTAGGCGTCTCTGAGAGCCCGATACCAGAAAGCGCTTTATCGTTTTCTTCTTGTCAAAATGATATTGCAGCTTGTCAGCCATTAATACTGTAGGGAGTGAAACCTTTCAATGCCTTGTTGTCACTTACGAAACTAATTGATACCCGTTAATGCTGTAACGGCTTGGTATATTAGAAACTAAAAAGCCCCACAATAAATTGTAGGGCTTCTAGAATAATGGTGCCCAGACTCGGAATCGAACCAAGGACACGAGGATTTTCAATCCTCTGCTCTACCAACTGAGCTATCTGGGCATCAACTTAAGTTGTCTTCTTAGACCGCTTGTCTCGTTGAAGGAGCGTATTAAACGGATTTAGCGCTTTTAAGTCAACCCCTTTTTAGGGAATTTTTGCAGATTGGTTATAGATTGCGCAAATTCGCCACTTAATCGGCTCTGTTCACGCAAATATTACTTTATAACTCGTTGATTCTAGCTTTTTGGTGGCACATAACCTTCGATATCTGGTTCTTTACCCTCAAATAAATAGCCTTGCATTTGAGCCTCTAAGAATTGCCTTGCAGTAGGTTCCATCATATTAAGTTTATTTTCATTGATTAGCATGGTTTGCTTCTTCTGCCATTCAGTCCATGCTTCTTTGCAAATATTGTCGAAGATCTTCTTACCTAACTCACCAGGATAGAGTTGGAAATCTAGACCATCGGCCTCTTTTTGTAAACGTTGACAAAATACTGTTCTGCTCATAATGCTCCTGACTAAACTGAATAATTAAAATGATGAACTTATTGTACTAAATAGTTTCTTAGTTGGCGCGGCTAATCCAACATTTTGTGGTGCTGATAAGTCGTACCACATTTGTGTGTCTTCCATTATTTGCCCAACAGGTTCTTGTTTTAGATGCAGCACAACCGGCTGTATGTCTAAATGAAAGTGACTAAACGTATGCCGAAAAGGACTCAGTGTTTGGTGTTGTATATCGTTGAGTCCTAGTTTTAGTGCCTGTTCAATGATTTGTTGTTCTTGTTCAACTTCATAGAACCCCCATAAACCACCCCATAGTCCTGCTGGAGGGCGTTTATAGATTAAAAGTTGTTTTTGCCACATGGGGATCAGCATAAAAGTAAATTTTACTGGAATCGTCTTTTTTGGCTTTTTGTGCGGTAACTCCGCTTGCCGACCTTGCACAAATGCTAAGCAGTCAATCTGTACGGGGCAAATATCACATTTTGGTTTGCTACGAGTACAAAGTGTCGCGCCCATGTCCATTATGGCTTGCGTGTAATCAGCCGTTCTGTTTTTTGGAGTTAACCTATCTGCGAACTGCCACAATTTACCTTCAACTTTTTTATTTCCTGGCCAGCCTTCAACAGCAAAATAACGAGTGAGTACACGTTTTACATTGCCATCTAAAATACTGTGATGTTGCCCACAGGCTAAAGATAAAACTGCAGCAGCAGTAGATCGTCCAATGCCCGGTAAGGCGATTAGTTGTTGCAACTGGTCAGGGAATTTTCCAAGATACTCATCTCTGATGATCTGTGCTGATTTTTGCAAGTTACGTGCGCGAGCGTAATAGCCTAATCCTGTCCAGTGATGCAACACTTCATCTTGTGGTGCATCTGCCAGAGTATATACGTCAGGGAATCGTTGCATAAAAGCTTGGTAGTAAGGGATAACCGTCTTAACCTGTGTTTGTTGCAACATGATTTCAGATACCCAAACCGTATAAGGGGTCTTATTTAGCTGCCATGGCAGGTTTTTCCTGCCGTGTAGGTCAAACCAAGCTAGGACTTTTTCATTGAATAACTGTTTAATATTGTTTAGTCCCGAGTAAGGTTCTGTTGTTCTTGACGTAATTACCGGATAATACCTTATCAAACTTTAAATAGTTCATTTGAGAATAGATTGCCAAAAACAGACGATACCACTTATCAAATTAACCAACCTACAGTGTTTTTTCCTGGCACATCGTGTGATGAAAGAATATTTAGCTCATGTTGGAAATATCTAGACATACCGATGCGTGCTTTTGTTCCTTTGCAATGGGCAGAAGATTTAGAGCAAATGAAAATGTTGAGTGCAGACCGCCTAGATTATTTTGAACCGCCCGTGCATTTGGTGGGGTATTCAATGGGGGGATATATTGCTGCATTAACTGCTTTAAAAAATCAAAATCGTATTGCATCTCTGACTTTAATCGCTAGTGCTTGTGACGAATTACCAAAAGATGAGTTTTTGCAGCATCGAGAAGTGCTTGAGTTAATCAAAAACAAACAATATTTCGGTATGACCAAGAAGCGCGTAAGGCATTTTTTTCATGACAGCCATCATCAACATAGCGAATATCTAAATATCCTCAAACAAATGGAACAAGACTTAGGCTCGGCCGTTTTGGCTGCACAAATGAATGCGACTCATCCTAGAAAAGATCTACTTCCTGCTTTAGCCAAATGTGCTTTTCCCATCCATATTATTTGTGGTGAGCAGGACAACGTGGTGACTGGATCCATTATGCTGGCTATGCATAACAAACTACCAAACAGTGATATGACTCTTATTAAAAAGGCAGGACATATGCTGCCAATTGAACAATCTAAAGTTTTGGCAGAATATTTAGCGTCTAAAATTCAATAAATTAGGTAGTGTGCCTTGCAATCGGTTCGTGTCGCCGGATAATGCGGCACATGAAGTACTGGTCTTCGACCAGTAATATTTTTTGAGATGAGATCTAAATATGAGTCAGTTTAAATCTGAACAAGAAGCTGCCGAGTCAGGTGTGTATATTCGCAAAATTCAGAGTTTTGTGAAAAGAGAAGGGCGCTTAACAGCAGGTCAGGAAAAAGCTATCGCACAAAATTGGCCTACAATGGGTTTAAAACAAACTGATGGCTTACAAAATTTTTTAGATGTTTTTGGTCGTCAAGCACCGCTGGTATTAGAAATTGGTTTTGGCATGGGCAAGTCTTTGGTTGAGATGGCGTTAAATGAGCCAGATAAAGATTTTATTGGAATAGAAGTACATCGTCCGGGTGTCGGCGCCTGCCTAGGTGAAGCCGCTGAGCACAACGTGTCAAACTTGCGAGTTTATGAACACGATGCAGTGGAAGTATTTGCAGATTGTATCGCAGATAATATTTTGGCTCGTGTGCAATTGTTTTTTCCGGATCCGTGGCATAAAACGCGGCATCATAAAAGGCGTATCGTGCAGACTGAATTTGTGCAGAAACTTAGAAGTAAGTTAGCAATCGGTGGTGTGTTTCATATGGCTACTGATTGGGAAAATTATGCTGAACATATGTTGATCGTGATGTCTGAAGCCAAAGGTTTTAAAAATCAATCTGCCACTAACGATTATGTACCGAGACCAGAACAGCGACCGTTGACTAAATTTGAGCAGCGTGGGCATAAATTAGGCCACGGTGTATGGGACTTAATGTTTGAGAGGATATCGTGATGTTGTCTGCTTCCAGCCAATTATTAATGCGAAGTGAAGATACCTTTGCGCAAGGAAAATGGTTACTGGTTAACCCAACTGATAGCCAAATTGCTGAACAGTTAAACAACCCTGAACTTAAAGTGTTTCACCAATACTATGATATTTATCAGCAAAGTTGTGCTGCTGGAAAATCAGCGCAACACACTTTTGCTGCTGCTTACCCTACTGACGAAAAATTCGATGGTGCGGTCATTTACATGCCCAAGTCTAAAGACCATGCAAAAATGTTAATTGCCAATGTTGCAGCTTGCCTTAATAAAAATGGTAGTATTTTGCTTGTAGGCGAAAACAAAAGTGGCGTGAAAAGTGCGGCTAAAATACTCGAAAGTATCAGCTCTCAAGTGAATAAAGTCGATTCTGCTCGTCATTGTGCATTATTTGGAGCGCAAATCGATAAATCTGTAAAGTTATTTGAGCTGAGTGAATGGCAATGCGAAGTCGACATTTCTGTTGGTGGTTTAGAATACAAAATATGCTCGTTACCAGGCGTTTTTAATCATGGCGCTCTGGATCTAGGGACAATTGTGTTATTGGATAATTTGCCTGACATAAAAAAAGGGCGTTTATTAGATTTTGGTTGTGGTGCAGGTGCTATTGGTTGTTATCTTGGATTGAAGAGTCTAGAAAGTGAAGTGGTTATGAGCGATGTCAGTGCCTTAGCGGTGTATTGCTCAAAGGAAAGCGCCAAGATGAACAATCTTGATATTCGAGTTGTCGCATCAAACGGTATGATGGATGTGCAGGGAAAGTTTTCTGCCATATATACTAACCCACCATTTCATACCGGTATTCAGACTGATTATTCTGTTACTGAAGGGTTTATTGCACAGCTTAAACAATTCCTTGCTCAAGGTGGATCACTAACATTGGTGGCGAATAAATTTTTGCGTTATTCTGAATTACTTGAACAGCGTTTCAGTGCAGTGGGGTTAATTGCCCAAACCACTAAATTCAGTCTTTATCACTGTGCCCGTGTGAAATAAAGTCCCTGCGTTAAATAAAAAAGGTAAGCAGCTCGAATGAAAATATTGTTTGTTGTGTCTGAAGTAGAAGATCTGGTTAAAACAGGTGGCTTAGCAGATGTAGGCAAAGCCTTACCTTTGGCGTTAGCAAAATTAGGTCACGATGTGAAAATAGTGATGCCTTATTACAAACAATTAGCAGATAAATTTAATGCCGATGATTGTTGTACCAAACAACTCTTATATTCTGGGCAAAATTCCTACAAATTTGCGGTTAAGAGTTTGTCCTTAGAAGGGTTACAAGTATTAGCAGTGGACTATCCAGAGTATTTTGATCGTAAAGGCTTATATGCTGATGATTATCATGCTTATTCAGATAATGCAGAGCGTTTTGCATTTTTTGCAAATGCTGCATTACAAGCTTCAAAGGCAGTCGATTTTCAGCCCGATATAGTACACTGTAATGATTGGCACACAGCACTTATACCCTATTTTGTCAGTATTGATGACTCAGGCTTTTTTACTCAGGCAAAAACAATTTTCACTATTCATAATGGGGCTTATCAAGGGACTCATAAATTTAATGATATTGCTTTTTTGCAACCTCATTATCAATTGCAAAGCCAATTAGACGGTGACGCGTTAAATTTTGTACGCATGGGTATTCGTTACGCCAACAAAATTAATACAGTCAGTCCTAACTATGCGCAAGAGTTACTCACACCTTTAGGCTCTCATCACTTATTTAATGAATTTCAGAACCGACGCAATGACGTATCGGGTATTTTAAATGGGTGTGACTATAGCCAGTGGGACCCCATTAATGACCCCCATATTGCAAAAAATTATCATCAAGAGGATTTATCGGGCAAAAAGGCTTGTAAAACTTCGTTGCAAAAAGAGTTGGGGCTACCAAAAAAAGTGCGGGTACCTATTATTGGTATGGTATGTCGCTTAACTGAGCAAAAAGGGTTTGGCTTCATTTTACCTATGTTAGAAATGCTTATGCATCATGATGTGCAAGTGGCTATCGTTGGCACTGGCGACCCTGAAATAAGTGTTTTTTTGCGAGAGGTAGCTGACAAATATCCCAAGAAACTGGCATTTGTAGAAGACTTTAGTGTGCGTAAAGCCCACATGGTTGAAGCCGGTAGCGACTTCTTTCTAATGCCCTCTTTGTTTGAACCTTGTGGTTTGAATCAAATGTACAGTTTAGCTTACGGAACTTTACCTATTGTCAGGGCAGTGGGTGGGCTTAAGGATACGGTTATAGATTTAGCTGTCGATCCTGATAATGCAACTGGATTTGTATTTGAACAACCTGATAGCATTGCATTGTTGTCATGTATACAACGTGCTTTACTATTTTACCATGAAGCACCGACGGAACTTGAATTGACACAACAGCGAGCGATGCAGAGCCGCTTTGCTTGGGATGTCGCTGCACTAGACTATCAAGCTCTGTATTTGAGCTAAAAAACGCAATCTAGGATTGTTTATCATACTTTAGATTAATAACAGGACTTTACACACTGCCATATACACATAAATGTGTTCCCACATCTTAATTATAAAAAACGGCGTTGTTTGTGTCGTTATTGGATATGAATAATGATGTTACTTGTATCATTCTAAAATGATTTTAAAGCATTTAGGAACACGGTAACCAGAAAAATTCAAACGTTAGAACAACAATTTAGCCTAAAACGAATTAAAGAAAATACTGATTGAGTGAACAAAAAATCTTAACGACATTCATAAACTAGGATGTTTGAGAGAAGCGCAAAAGAGTCAAATCGAACGAGTACAGGCGAACTATCTGCCTAACTTCGTTGTTTATTTTGCGGAAATCACTTTGGCAAGCAAAGTGCGTGTAAATATATGGCCTCAGTATTGCCAATACAGCAAAGAAGAAACTTTCACTTGGCTTATTGCTCAAGAAAAAATCAAGTAAATTTAATCTGTTAGTTTCAATTGGAACGTTTTTGTATCAATATCTTTGTGAATAGTCGTTAGACCACGGAACACGTCACTACTAATATGGCTTTAGACACTAAATATTTATCAATTAAAAGCCTGATTATATGGGTATTCATGGCTATTACATCTTTGTCATTGATTTTGTCATCTGGTGTCAATTTGTATAGTCAAATCAATACTTATCAAGAATCATTGCAAGAAAACATTATCATTTTTGCGGATATGATTGGTCGCGGTGCATCACAAACTATAATGAGAGATGAACCTTTGGTTCAAGACCAAAACCTCAATGTATTGGCTGCATACGATCTCATTGAAAACGTGCATATCTATAAGCTTATTGATTCAAACACTCCAAGCTTTTTTGCCAGCTACAATAAAGTAGGAATAGCACCAGTTAAGACCCAATTTGAGCAGTTGCAAACATTGGTACAACTTAAAATGACAGGTAGTGTCATAGAGATTATTCAGCCAATTAAAGATAATGAAGACGTGCTTGGGTACGTTTATTTGCGCGCATCTGCAGAGGCTTTGGAGAATCGGATTTTTCAATCAATTATGATTACTGTAAGTGTGTTGTTTGCTTGTTTGCTTATATGTTTTTTTCTAACCTTAAAGTTGCAAAGTGCAATTACCGCTCCGATTAATGGGTTGGTTAAGCTGGTGCAGCGAGTTTCTCGGCAAAGAGATTATTCAAGTAGAGCTAAACTGCATGGTATTAAAGAATTAGATATATTGATTGAAGCTTTCAACAATATGTTACAACGCACTCAAGAACACATGGAACGGCAAACTAAAGCAGAAGCTGAACAAGTTAAGTTAAATTCGAGCTTAGAAGATAAAGTACGTCAGCGCACTATGGCTTTAAAAGAGGCGAATAGCGAACTAATCGAGACCCTAGAAAAACTTCACCAGTTTCAACGTCAGATGGTACAAAATGAAAAAATGGCGTCCCTTGGTGATATGGTTGCTGGCGTGGCTCATGAGGTTAACACCCCCATCGGTCTTGGCGTTACGGCTTCAACAATGATGTTGGATAGACTTTCTGATATGCGTAAAGCTTTTGAAGATAAAACACTAAAAGCCAGCTCTTTGACGAAGTTTATTACTGAGGGAGAAGAAAATCTTAATATCATTTATCGAAATCTGAACCGTGCAGCCGAACTGATTTCTAGTTTTAAACAAGTGGCCGTTGACCAATCCTCTGAGAATGCTCGTATTTTTTCTTTTACCAAGCTGCTCGACGAAATATTAATGTCGATGCGGCCTAAATTAAAAAAATTCAATCATCAGATTAATGTGAATTGTGAAGATAATTTTGTGGTCGAATCTAAGGCTGGACCAATCAACCAGATTATGATTAATTTAATCATGAATTCTATCATTCATGGTTTTGAGGATATGGATAATGGCCAAATAGATATCAGCATTGAGTCTGTAGATGACACCAAGGTTTGTATCGAGTTTAAAGACAACGGGAAAGGCATACCAGAACATCTTCGCAAACGTATTTTTGACCCATTTGTTACCACTAAACGTGGTCAAGGTGGAAGTGGTCTTGGAATGCATCTGGTTTTTAATTTAGTAACACAAGCTTTGAACGGGTCAATTTCTGTAGTCAGTGAAGAGGGTAAAGGCGTCCAGTTTAGAATTTTATTCCCTGTAAAAGTGGTTGATATTGACAAAGTACATACCCATTCTTTGATTTAAATGTACAAATTTCATCAAGACGTGCAATATTAAGTAGATAAAACCCTGATTATCAGAAATTTTCTGATAAACTTTTACACAAATTATTAACTAGGCCTGAAACATGCAGACCCCCAACGTACTAATTGTTGAAGATGAAGTGGTCACACGCACCACTCTTAAAAGCTTGTTTGAAGCTGAAGGATACAATGTATTTGAAGCCGAACATGGTGAACAGATGCATGACATTTTCGCAAACAACACTATCAACCTGGTTATTATGGATATCAACTTACCAGGTAAAAATGGCTTACTCTTGGCACGCGAAGTCCGAGGCCGTAAAAATATTGGTTTAATATTTTTAACTGGTAGAGACAACGATGTCGATCGCATTCTAGGTTTAGAAATTGGTGCTGATGATTACCTCACTAAGCCTTTTAATCCTCGAGAGCTTACTATACGTGCACGTAATTTATTGGTACGAACTTCTAACAGTAGCGAAGATGATGACCTACCAAGCCGTGTAAGTTTCAATGGCTGGATATTAGATGGCGACAGTCGAAGCTTGATCTCACCTAGCAGTAAAGAGTTTCGATTACCACGAAGTGAGTTTCGAGCTTTACATTTATTTTTGAATAATCCAGGGAAAATTCTGACACGTGAACAGTTGATTATGGAAATGACTGGCCGTGAATTACGCCCTAATGACCGCACAGTAGATGTCACTATTCGCCGCATTCGGAAACACTTTGAATCAGAAATTAATGCAGATGATTTGATTGTGACTATTCATGGTGAAGGTTATCGATTCTGTGGCTCTGTGGATTCATAATTACACGATGGCATATATGCTTTAAAAAGCTCTTTGGAGAGTTTTTTAATTGCCTCAGTAAAATCTTGAGATTACCTTCTAGAATGAAATAGTATTATCTAGAAGGTATATGCTTTGCATCTGTTACGTTTAAGTTTGTTTGTTTTTTCACTAGCTCTGTTGCGTGTAACTTAAGTTTTACTGGGGCGATACCAGCTCATTAATTTGTGATTTCCGCCACGTAGTTACCTAATAAATTATCTGTTTTAACCGAAAAGAAAGCTTATCATTATTTTGGGCTTGTTGGAGCAAACCATGTCGTCAGTCTTTTCTTTGGATGAATCAAATGCAGCAGAAGTATTCTAAACAAGGTTTACAGACTATTGCTATTAATTGTGCTTCTGAATAAGTTTTATCAAAGCTTATCTTAAAGATAAAATTCCCACGCCAATCCCCATTGTTTTTGACCAACAAGGCAAAAATTACTAGTGAACACAGACTATTAAGTATGCCAAGCAGCTATCAGATTGACAATAAAAGCTACATTAGGATTATTACAGGGGCAAATTCTGAAATCTTTTTACAGCAACGAGGAGTCAAATACTGGGGCTCCAAAAAATACTGATATGTTTGGTTGTTTATCCAATAAATCACCCTGCATTATAATGATGCTTTTTCTTTTTTTTACGCAGCTTTATCGGGCAATGTGTTGTTTTGTATGCGTTAAATGCACCAAGGTAATGCATGGAAAATAGATTTTTTAGATGTTTTGACAAACAGTTTTTAGCAAGGTAGATTTTGTTTTAAGGTAATCATAAGCTAATAATCAAAATGAAATTTACGACTTTAAACAGAACCATAATATTTGTAATCAGTTTCTTCATTTGCCAAATTTCACATGCGTCACCACCTGCTGACCTGGGCGAATATACCACTAAATATCCATATATTTTTCACCTTGTGCAGAAAGACTTGTGGGAGCAAGCTATCGCAGATAATAGTACTTACTATCCACCGACATATAGCCAAGATAAATTTACTCACGCTACAGCGAATCCAGATTTTTTATTAATAATAGGCAATCATTTTTATCAGGATGTTAAAGGTGATTGGTTATGTTTGAGGATGTCCGTAGACACATTACAGTCAAGTGGTGTGCAGACAATATTTGAAGGTACTGAGCCAGTTGGCGACAAACAACCAGACTTCCCTGGAACAGACAGCGAATTGTTTCCACATATATTAGGTGGTATTAACCCAAACGCAGTATTGCAAGTACATACAGTCTCAAGAGACGCAAAGGGCAGTTTCTTAGCAGTCTCTGATATTATTGAGGGTGAATAAGACGCAAATATGTAACTTTAAAATGACTAGCATACGTATTAGTAATGTTATTTCAAAATCGATAATTTTAATTATGTTTTTGGCCAGCATAATAGTTAGTGGAAGAGGGTTCGCTGATACCGTTTTGTATCATATTGTCAGTGAAAAACAATTAGCAAACTTAACACAAAATAATGTGTATACGCCGTTATCATTTGCAGAAGAGAGGTATATTCATTTTTCAAAGCTGTCTCTTATTCTGCCAATTGCCAATGACGCTTACAAAGATAAACAGGTATTATTTTTGTTGGAAGTGACATTCAGCGACAGTGATGATGATCTTAAATGGATAGGCGACAATCCTGATTATTATAAGGGTTTACATCTTTCTATGATTGGAAAAAAGCTAGAATTTACTCGAGATAACAATAATCAATGGGTATTACCAGTAATGTAAATGCGAGGTTAGATTACTTCTGAAATTAGCTGCGGTAGAGGGTCTTAATTAAGTGAAAACCAAACTGGGTTTTTATAGGCCCATGTACTGTGAGTATTTCTTTTTTAAACACCACATTGTCAAATGCTTTGACCATAGTGCCAGGGCTGAATTCGCCTAAATCACCGCCTTTTTTACCAGACGGGCAGATAGAGTGCTTTTTGGCTAGCTGGTGAAAGTTACCGCCTTTTACAAGCTGAATTTTTAGTTCGTCGGCGAGGATTTTGTCTTTAACTAAAATATGGCAGGCGCAAGCTTTCATTTATTTTTCTCAATGGTTCTTAACTTTTATTAGGGCTGTTGAGGATAACATTTAGCAAGGTTCAAGTGGATATCAAAAAAAGATAATGAGCCGAAGCTCCTTATCTCTTTTAGTAAAGGCTTATTCAGTCAAGGCTAGTTAAGTTATCTTATGAATAACATTTCTTGATACTTAGGTAGTGGCCATAAATCATCTGCCACAATGCATTCTAGTGCGTCAGCATGGCTTCGTACTTCTAACATCAACGGGCAAAGTGTTTTGGCACAATAATTCATATGTTTTTCGATACTAGCAAAATCTTCTACACTTATGGCTTTCTTCAGTTTCCTAACTGAAGCCATCATGGCATTAGCTTCGCTGGCAATCTCTTGAATACTATTATGGCTCATTTCAATGTCTAAGCCATTTAGGTTGGAAGCTGCGCTAGCGAGGCTGTCTAAATAGCCAACAGTTGCAGGGTAAATTCTGGTACTGGCCAAATCGACAACTAGATTGGTTTCCATCTCGATAGATAAAATATATTGTTCTGCGTAGACCTCAAAACGACTTGCAAGTTCAGCAGGTGAGAGCACCCCAGTTGACTTGAATAATTCCACCACAGATTCTTCTTTAAATGCAGGTAAAGCATCAGCGCTAGTAGGGATATTTTTCAAACCACGTTCTTCAACTGCAATTCTATGCCACTCACTTGAATAACCGTCACCACCAAAAATAACATTTCCATGTAGTTCCATTAATTCTTGCAAAACAGTAATAACTGCAGCTGTTTTGTCTTCACCGTTGGCCATACTTACTTCAAGCTTTTCAGCGATCCAATTAAGTGAGTCGGCTAACATAGTATTCATTGCAACAAGGGGGCCTGATACAGATTGAGATGATCCCACAGCTCTAAATTCAAAACGATTACCAGTAAAGGCAAAAGGTGAAGTACGGTTTCGATCACCTGGGTCTCTTTCAAATTTAAGAATTTGTGATAGACCCAAATCCATCAAGCCACCTTTGGCTTTTTCTAATAATTTACCGTCCTTAATGTCGTGAAAAACACTTTCTAATTGATGTCCTAAATAGACAGACAAAATTGCTGGTGGCGCTTCATTAGCCCCTAAGCGGTGATCATTGGCAGCAGACGCTATAACAGCTCTCAGGAGTGGTCCATGTAAGTGCACGCCACGTATCACTGCACCACAAAATAATAAGAAGTTGAGGTTGTCGTGAGGCGTACTACCGGGGTCGAGTAAATTACCTTGGGTTGCGTTGCCCACAGACCAGTTAACGTGTTTACCCGAGCCATTTACTCCAGCAAAAGGTTTCTCATGCAACAAACATAAAAAACCATGTTCTTTAGCAGTACTTTTCATGAGAGTCATCAATAATTGTTGATGATCGGCTGCAACATTGGCTGCTTCGTAATAGGGGGCGATTTCAAATTGGCCTGGCGCCACTTCATTGTGGTGGGTTTTAGCTGGAATACCTAAGCGATAGAGTTTGTTTTCAAAGTCCTGCATGAAAACCTGAACCCTAGCTGGTATGACACCAAAATAATGATCATCAAATTGTTGCCCTTTTGCGGGGGGGGCTCCAAAAAGTGTTCGTCCGGATAATAACAAATCAGGGCGTGCGTTGGCAAAGTGCTCATCCACTAAAAAGTATTCTTGTTCGGCACCACAACTTGAATTAAGTGTCCCTATGTCTGTTTCACCCATCAGGCTTAGTACTCTTTGCGCCGCTTTATCCATGGCTTTATTCGAGCGTAACAAAGGAATTTTTTTATCTAAGGCTTCACCCGTCCAAGACATAAAAACACTGGGGATCATCAGCGTGGCGCCGTTAGCTGTGTGCATCACGTAGGCTGGGCTGGTGGGATCCCATGCTGTGTAACCCCGAGCTGCGTTGGTCATGCGTAAGCTACCATTTGGGAATGACGATCCGTCAGGTTCACCTTTTATTAATAAACTACCAGTGAACTCAGTAATCGCACCACCATCAGAATTAGGTATGATAAAACCATCGTGTTTTTCAGCTGTAATATTAGTCATAGGGTAAAAGATATGTGAAAAGAATTTAACCCCTTTTGTTATGGCCCAATCTTTCATTGCCGCAGCTACTACATCTGCTTTTGCTGGATCTAAAGGTGCACCTGTTTGAACTGTTTTTTTGATCGCTTTAAAAGTGTTTTTTGATAATGCTTCTTCCATTGCGGCGAGATTAAAAACGTCTGTTGCCCATATTTTGTTCAATGGTCCAGGCATTTCACACACTTTTGGTGCACGATTTGTAATTTCGATTATTGCGTTTTTGCGAGATGTTAATCCACTCATGTCATATCCTTGGCTAGTTTCTTAGGGGGCCGCAGGGATTTACTAAGTTATCTTAGAATAAATCTCTTTAGGTCTAAGATATGAGAAAGCAGCTTTTAGGCCAGATATATTCAATTAATTATAACGATGGGTATAATTAAAATTCGTATTCTGATGCAAACCTTAGAGTGTGATCTTTAGAATCGCAGTTGAGGCCTGCAATAAAAGCCAGCTGCCATTTCGATAAAATTTTGCAAATTAGGTAGATACAGATATTTGACCCTTAATTCAGTTTCAAATAAATTTTGAATGATTTTATATCATTCATAAACTAACAATGCGCTAATCGTTAAACTAATTTGTGTAAATTATTTTTTGAATAAAAGGCCAGTTGTAAATCCATAGTTATCTTCTTTATGTTGTTTTTCAAGTTCGAACAATACCCCCAATCTGCTCACAGGTACTTTGGTAAGTTAACATTCAGCGAACCTAAATTTCATAGGCCTGCAGACCAAAATCGCCAATGTCGTCTCTTTCTGCTACTACACAACCTTAGATTATCAGATAATATGAAGTTACATGTCCGTAAGCAAAGCGTTGAGTCAACACATTACCAGTGTCGTTTTGCTTAAAGGTAAAACGTCATTCCAACTCCCGCTCATTAGCTCATACATAAAGGTGATAAACCTTGTCAACTGGGAAGCCTTCAGCACAACTTATTGACATGCACGATAAATTGTACAGAAGTGCGATATATGCCATAGAAGGCTTCATTGTTCGATACCTGAGTGGAAAGCTGAATGTAGCTTTAGCTAATAAAAATTCGCATACTAATAATTCTAATTAAGACCTATTGATTAATGTTATAAAATAGCTAAAAGCAACTTAGTTTAAAATATTAACGCTATGCATATAGTCGCTCTAGATCAAATCGATATTTAGAGAAACGAAAATTTACCTTTACGCCTTAGAATTTATTGGGTCAACTTTAGTTGACGAGGCAATTATAAAGCAGTGTAAAACTAGGAATTTAGCCAAACCATCGGAACCTAATTTTAGAAGCCCTAAATAAATAATTTATTGAGATTAATCAGGCTTTCTTAAGTCATCCTTAAGAGTTGGATTTGTAGGTTGCTTATCTTTATGTTCAAACTCACCTTCGATGATATCTTCAGATTGATCTGTTGAACTGGGGGGTTGTTGATGTTGAGAAAAGTTGCCATTAAAAGATGGGTTGATTACTTTGAGAGATAAATGTTTCACTAGCCCTTTGGCGATGAGTGGTCGTGTCATGGGTAAACTCAATAAAAAACCAATGCCGTCTGTGATAAAACCAGGCGTCACCAATAATACACCTGCAATCACTAACAATAAACCTTCAGCCATTTCTTGACCAGGCATAGTACCAGATTGCATTTTTCGCTGGGCTTGCATCAAGGTATTGATCCCTTGTTGCCTAACCAAGTGCGCGCCAGCAAAGGCAGTTATAATGACAATCGCTACGGTATACCAACCACCAATTTGGTCACCAACGTTGATTAATATAGCGATTTCTATAATTGGTAAAATAGCGAATAATAAAAATAATTTAAACAAAGGTGCCTCATTATTTGGGGTGTAAGCTGAATGCCTTGTGTACATACAACTTTTGCATTCGTGTCAATTATATTAATGGGATTTAAAAATTAAAATCCAAGATATGTATTGTTACAGAGTGTTGCCCGGTTTGTCTAAAAAGTTCGGTTATTAGAGCTAGTTAATCTTAAATTCAGGTTTAATAGTATAAAAATGAAATTTGAGTGTCTAAGTTGTGGTCTCTAAACAAATTGATATGCAATCTTAATAATTTGTTAAGATTTAAGCCTTAAGATTTTGTCAATATGCATTGGCCTGTTGGTATGATGTGTATAGTGCCAAGTTACCCTTAATATAAGAAGTGTTGTTAATGAATTTGAGTGTTAGATATTTTGTATTACTGCTTAGTTTTTGCTTTTTCTCATCAGTAACTATGGCGCAAAACTCCGATCTTTTAGCAGATCTGTTTGCCGATGAACCAGAGTTCTTGCAAGTAGACGATGCGTTTCAATTTGACTTTTCTCAGCAAGACGATCAACTCACTTTGAGTTGGAAAATAGCAGATGGCTACTATTTATATGAAAAGCAGTTTAAGACAGTTGTTAAACAAGCTGAGTTAGGTGTACTTATTTTTCCTGCCGCTGAGCAAGTTGAAGATGAGTTTTTTGGCTTATCTAATGTGTTTCGTGGAAAACTGGATATTACTTATCTGATAGTATCATCCGTGCAAGATGGCATGGTAAAAATTCGTTATCAGGGATGTGCCGACGCCGGCTTGTGTTACCCGCCCACCACCAAAGAGGTGTACCTGAATCAAGTGGATAATGCTTCAGCAACAGGGTCTGATCAAGCAACAAAAAAACCTGATATTGAATCAAGCCTTTTAGTAACCGGTTCGTCAACTAAAATCTCCATTTCAGAGCAGTTTGAGCTAGCCGATTTATTGTCAAGTGAACAAAGTTTGTTCATCACACTTTTATTATTTTTGGGCTTAGGTATCGGTTTAGCTTTTACACCTTGTGTGTTTCCTATGTATCCAATTTTATCTGGCATTGTGATCGGTCAAGGCAAAACCATTAGTACATCTCGAGCATTTATTTTGTCATTTGTGTATGTGCAAGGCATGGCCTTCACTTACTCGCTGTTGGGGTTGATTGTCGCCTTAGCTGGTGTGCAGTTCCAGGCCGGGTTACAACACCCGGCTATTCTAATCGTTTTGATTGTAATTTTTGTACTGTTGGCAGTGGTGATGTTTGGTGCCTATGAGTTGCAGTTGCCTTCCTCATGGCAAGAAAAACTTAATGCGATGAGTAATAAACAAACCAGTGGTAGTTATATGGGGGTGCTCGCTATGGGAGCGATTTCTGGTTTAGTAGCATCACCTTGTACTACAGCGCCGTTGACTGGAATCTTATTATTTATCGCTCAAAGTGGTGATTTAGTATTGGGCTTCAGTGCGCTATACGTGTTGAGTTTAGGCATGGGCATTCCGTTGATTTTATTTGGTATTACGGGTGGTAAATTATTGCCTAAAGCAGGCCATTGGATGAATGTTGTCAAAGTTACATTTGGTTTTATGATGCTAGCAGTCGCTATTATGTTCGTTGAACGTTTAATTAATCATGTTGCAACTGACATCGCTTGGTCACTACTTGGTCTCACCACGTTTACTTATTTTTATGTGATGAACCAAAATAGTCAAACGACTTTTTATAAAGGCCTTCGTGCATTATTGATTTTCATTGGATTGTTTGTTTCAGCAGGTTATGGCTATCAAGCTGTTAGTACAATTGGTAATGGTCACACTCAGGCTGATACAGGTGTCAAAATCTTAGCCCACCCAGAATTTCTTAAAGTCAGCAGTATTGAGGAATTCAATCAGGCGCTAAACAAGGCTAATGCTCAAGGTCAAAATGTTATGTTAGATCTCTATGCAGATTGGTGTGTAGCCTGTAAAGAGTTTGAAAAATATACCTTTCCAGATAGTCAGGTTGTAGCTGCTTTGAGTGGCTCAGTTTTAATGCAAATTGATCTAACTGAAAGTACTGATGATAACATCGCATTTCAGCAGCAATTTTCAATATTAGGCCTGCCGACTATTTTGTTTTTTGATACTAAAGGGCAGGAAATTAGTACCGCCAGAGTATCCGGTTTTATGCGTGCTGCGCCTTTTGCTCAGCATGTAAATAGTATATTTTCTGAATAAATATGTTTTGTTATTTCATTTACAAATTTATTAATAAACTTTTTACAGGTGTTTCTAGGGTTACTTTTACTACTCTTTTTGCAATTATATCCTGTATTTTTTCACCTGTAGTTAACTTTTAAATTTAAGTAATTATTGAATGGGTGGCTAGTCAAGTGCTGAAAAGATAGAGAAAAATAAGCAGGTTAGATATCGGCTCTGTAATAAGAAACCTCTTATGGTGACCATCACTTTAGAAATTGACACCAGTAATTTTAAAGCACCACTAAAAAATTGCGTTAACATATTGTTAGTAAAGTACTTCAAGGGCATCAACGAATTAAAGTGTGCGAACTGCAGCCAATCAATATTCTTAAAAAAATTGACATGACGGAGCTTTTATTGAACGCCCGGCAGTATTAGGGTTGTTCATCAAGACATGCGGTTGATTTTGGTATGCTCACCTCACCGGTACCACTTTACATGCAGCAAGGGCAGGGCAGTGGTCGATTTAATTGAACATCAGACACGTGGAGGGACCCGTCGCCGGTATTCTAACTATGCTAACTATCTGGTGGTTTTACAGAGTGATGACACCACTGGTGAATATGTTATACCGGGTCAAAAAATAGGTGATTCAGGCAATACTGGGTTTTCTTCTCTACCACATTTTCACTTTGCTGCTATCAAGCCAGGCCTCTTGACAAGTATCAACCATTGCCTTTTGTTTTAAATAATAGCCAAGGTTAAACCTTCCACGCTTTTTTTAGTAAAGCCGGTATATCGGCTGCAGGTACAGGTTCAGAAAAATAATAACCTTGTAAGTGCTGACACTTATTTTGCTTGAAAAATTCGACCTGCTGAATAGTTTCAATTCCCTCAGCTACACAACTCATTTTTAATTGTTTAGCCATACTTAAGGTGGTGAGAATAATAGCCTCATTATTTTGGTTTTTACCTATATCATCTACAAAGCTTTTATCCACTTTGATAATATTTATTGGAAACTCTTTGAGATATTTTAAAGATGAAAATCCAGTACCGAAGTCATCCAATGCGATTAAAAAGCCCTTTCGTTGTATTTGTGTCATGCATGTTAGAGCTTTGTCATAATCATACATTAATGCGCTTTCAGTAATTTCAAAACGAATCGCGGTAACTGGTATGTTATTTTTTTCTAAAAGTACAATAATTTTATTAATTGAAGATGGGTTGTCGAAATGTCTGGCTGATAAATTTACCGAAAGGTATCCATCAAAGCCATTCTGGCGCATTTCATTCAGCACTGGTACAGCCCGATCAAAAGCATCTAAAGTCATATGTTCTATTAACCCAAGCTCCTCTGAAACGGGAATAAATTTATCTGGAGGAACCATTCCATTGTCAGTTGACCATCGCATTAAAATTTCAAAGCCTTCTATTTTTTGGCTAAGAGTATTAAAAATTGGTTGATAGTAATTATCAAATCCTTTGGATTGATGGGTGTTTTTTAATTGGTTTTCCAATTTCAGCCTATCTTTTACCAGTTCGTCCATTTTTTGTGTAAAAAATTGAAAGTTACTTCTTCCTTGTTTTTTAGCATGATACATGGCGATATCTGCATTTTTGAGAAGATCCTCGGCGTTAAGGCCATCGCCCGGAAACATAGCAATGCCGATACTCGAAGACACGCTCACGATTTGAGAACTTAAGGTCACTGGTAAATCAATTAAATCGCTTATTTCGCTTACTAAAGTACTAATGGTTTCTGCAGATGTCACATCTTCTATCATAATAACAAATTCGTCCCCCCCTAAGCGCGCCACTGTATCTTCTTTGCGCAGTTTGGAATTCAAACGTTTAGCGATAACTACTAGTAACTCATCACCCGCCTTATGCCCCAAACTATCGTTTACCTGTTTAAATTTATCCAAGTCGACAAAAAATACGGCCATATTCTTAGTATTTCTTCGAGCGTGTTTAATACCTCTTTCAATTCTATCTAGAAGTAAGGTTCTGTTGGGTAAACCGGTAAGAGAGTCGTAATTCGCCAAGGCTAATAGTTTCGCTTCTGCCACTTTTTGTTCAGTAATATCAGAAATAATGACTAAAAAATGTTTTATCTTATTTTTATCACGCACGCTTGCTACAGCATGAATACGAACCATAATATTTAAAGTGTCGCCATTAGGTATGATGACTTTATCTTCTCCTTGCCATTGATGGCCTGCCTTAAAATTAAGCATTTTATTCCAAAACTTTGCCGTCTTAGATGTTTGCAATCGGTATATTTTGTCGATTTCCTTGGGAGCAGAAGCATCATCTATTATGTTAAAAAACTTTTTAGCCGCGTCGTTGAAAGCAATTGGATAATACTTATGATTATAAATGACGACCCAATCTAATGTATGTTTAAAGGCGTTCCCAAATAAACGCAGGTTTTCTTGATCTGCAACACTTTCAGTAATATTTGTGTAAGTGCCAGTGACCAGTAATGGTTTACCAAACTTGTCAGTCTGAACAACTTTTCCTACATCGCGAAACCATAACCAAGACTTGTCTCTGGTTGACATTCTATAGGTGATATCCAATCCAGAATCTTTATCAGCTAAAAAGTTATGCCATGCAGATTCGTATCTAGCTTTGTCTCTATTGTGAATAAGATATAGATGATCTTGAAAGCTCATTGTCTTTTTACTTAAAAGCTCGTTATTTAATTTAGATATATAAAATATGTCTTGCTCAGGCTGAAACTCCCAAATACCGCTGTTACTTGCGTTTAGAGCAAGAGTTAACTTATTTTTGCTGAGTATTGCTTCTTGATGCGCCTTATGGAGTCGTAAGTTCTGTGCATGACGGAACTGCCATAAAGACACCAGCCCAATTAAACACATTAACACATAAAAAGTGAAGGCGAGAGGAGAGGCCCAAAGAGCATAATTTACTTTAATATTGATGGTTGCAGGCTCGGATTTTGCCCCGTTTTCTGAATTAAATGCGAAGACTGAGAATACATACTGACCGGGATCAAGTTTTGGAAACATGACTTCAGGTCGAGTTGTAATCGGATAAACCAGGTCATTTTTACCACTTAGTTGATATTAGTATCGTGTACTTTTTTGGTCTTGATATTCTAAAGTAGAAAAACGTACAAAAGGGCTGACGTCATCATAAGAAAGTTCAATTGTCTGTTTGTCAAGATTTGAGAAAGGTATCACTAAATCATTAGATACCAGCATTACATCAGTAATAGCAACTTTAGTCTCATTGATTTCTTGCACATCTATTTTTAGAGGATCAAAAAAAATAAGGCCTTTTGGTGAGCCATAAACCATTCGACCATCCAATAGAGTCACACTGGTGTCAGAATTAAACTCGCTATTGGCTAGCCCTTGCCTTTGGTCGAATTTTTGTATGTGGTGGGTTTGAGTAGAAAATTTAATTAAACCAGAGTTAGAACCTAACCAAATATTGCCTTTTGTATCTTGTTGCATATCGAAAATAGAATTATTTGGTAGTAAGTTTTGTTTATTATAAAAAAACTTTTTTTCATATGTTATTGTTGTTTTTTATACACATTTCCAACCCCACGAGCCCGAACTAGATACGGTAGCCCGCCTTCTGCTTCAAAAAAAACACGTCATCCGTCTCCTGCCTCAAAAACAAACAACACACATACAACACATATACATACCACACTACTACCTACATCTCAACACTACCACACACACACACTTACAGAAACTTACACAGACACACACACCGACACATACACAGACACATAGACGCACACAGACACAGACACACATACAGACACACAGACACAGATACAGACACACAGATACACGCTTTCCCACGGGGGCGACCGGGGACATCATTTCTACACCTTCAGATCTGTGAGCTCCATCTTCGCGCAGCCGCACACTCTGTCACTTATACACCTCCGACCCTCCCGACCAAGCGCATCATGTCGACCGCCGCAGCCCAACAGCCCCATCACTACCCAACCA
>NZ_CAJXPA010000009.1 GCF_913058035.1 uncultured Paraglaciecola sp.
TGTGTGTTTGTTTTTGTGTTATGTTTGTTATATGATTAGTGATTGTTGAGTTATTTATGTTTTGGGCTGGTGATGATTTATCGGACGTACCATGGTTGTTTGTGATTTTTTGTGCGTCAAGTTTAGCTCTGGACTTGGCAACTGCAGCAGTAATTCTAGTTTGTTTGCTGTAGGATTTATCTTGCGCTTGTTGATGTGGTATCACATCTTCCGGAATAACAGTATTTTTGACTTCAACTTGCACTTGATTATTGACTTTGGCAAGTTGTTCAGTCGCCCCTTCATCTACTCGTTCATCATCTAAGTCGTTGTGTTGTTTCTGAATGATTTTTTTATTTAATTCAGTCACGTTTTTATTATCTTTTAGAACAGGTTCAGGCTTAGCAGTAGTAACTGGAACTTCAGACGCCGCTTTTTTTGCTTTTGCCCGCTCGATGGCTGCTTGAACGCGTTGATTCGAACTGACTGATTTTGTTGATGGTTCGGTTTCTTTAGCTCGAATTGTCTCTTGGGCATCACTAGCAGGGGCGACTTTGGTTGGTTCTGTTAGTTTGTCATCTGCGGCGCTGGAAACCTGTTTCTTGGCTTTTGCCCTGGCTAGGGCTGCTGCAATCTTGTCTTTAGCATTGTTGCCGCTTCCGGCCATGGCTTGTTTTCTAGACTCCGCGGCTAAACGATGTTTTTCGTCTCTGGCTTGCTGCTCTGCAATCAATCTCGCCTCACGTTTTTCGAAGCGGCCTCGTGCTTTGTCTGATTTTTGTTTGTCTTCTTGTTCTACTCTTATTTCAGATTTTGCTATGCGGTAATAGTGAACCAAAGGTATTTCGCTGGGACATACATAGGCACAGGCACCACACTCGATACAATCGAATAAATTATACTCTTGAGCCTTTTCTAGTTCGTTGGCTTTTGAATGCCAAAACAATTGTTGTGGTAACAAGCTTGCAGGACAAACATCTGCGCATGCACTGCAGCGAATACAGGCTTGTTCGTTGTTACCTGCCATTTCATTGTCAGTCGGCGCCAAGATACAGTTGGTGGTTTTTACTACAGGCACCAAATCATTTATCATACTAAAGCCCATCATGGGACCGCCCATAATAATGTTAGGTTGATTCTGAACTGCCTGCTTGTAATCACAATGTGCTAAAAGGTGGGCAACAGGGCTGCCAATAAGTGCCCAAACATTACCAGGTTTTTCTGTGGCTTCACCTGTAATAGTGACCACACGTTCAATAAGTGGTTTACCCGAAAAAATGGCATCAGCTATGGCGAAACACGTGCCCACATTATGCATAATGACACCCACATCAACAGGTAACCCTTTGGCAGGCACTTCTCTATTGGTTAACACTTGTATCAGCTGTTTCTCGCCACCAGCAGGATACTTAGTTGGCACATTACAGATACGGTAATTAGGATTTTCTCGACACGCCACTTGCATCGCTTCGATGGCTTCAGGTTTGTTGTTTTCTATGCCAATAAGTACATGTTTGGGTTTAATAAGATGACACAGCACATCTATACCCTGTCTTATTTGCCAAGCATGTTCACGCATTAAACGATCATCAGAGGTAATGTAAGGTTCACATTCAATGCCGTTAATGATTAAAAAATCGACGTCTTTTTTTGGCGAAGACTTAATATGCGTAGGAAATCCAGCTCCACCCATACCGCTGATACCAGCATCACAAATCGCTGATAACACTTGCATTTTCGGTTGGTTTTGATAATCGAACAAAGGGATAAGCTGAGTCCATTTGTCTTGTTGGTCGCTGCTTATTTGCACCGTCAATTCCGGTAAACCAGACGGATGGGCTGATACGTGTTTGTCGATTGCTGTAACTTCGCCAGAAGTGGGGGCATGAATAGGTACTGCAAACGGGTTCATGCTTTTAGTCAATGCTTGGCCTTTGAGCACTTTTTGACCTACTTCAACAATTAGGTGACCTTCGACACCGATATGTTGTTTTACTGTTACATACAAACGCTCTGGGATAGACAATCTCTGTATTGGGGTCTGATTAGAAAGCGTTTTACGCTCGGCAGGAAATACACCACCAGGGAAGTCCCATAATTCATGGTTGTCTAATTTTTCAATAATGTGGTCAAAGTTATTTAGCATAATTCTCGTCTAACCTATTTGCTTAATAGGAATGGCAGCGATATCCCAACGCCAAGATGCGGCACTACTTGCCATGGGCAACATATCGATGCAATCAACAGGGCAGGGGTCTACACATAGGTCACACCCGGTGCACTCGTCTACAATTACGGTATGCATTTGTTTAGCCGCACCTAATATGGCGTCAACAGGGCAGGCCTGAATACATTTTGTGCAACCAATACATTCGTCTTCACGAATGTATGCAACCTTCTTAATATCTTCTTCACCATGTGCAGCGTCCAAAGACTTGGCTTCTACACCCATCAGGTCAGCTAATTTTTTTATGGTGACATCGCCACCCGGAGGGCATTTATTTATTTCGTCACCATCAGCAATCGCTTGCGCATAGGGTTTGCATCCTGGATATCCACATTGTCCACATTGGGTTTGGGGAAGTATTTGATCAATTTGTTCGACTAATGGATCACTTTCAACTTTAAATTTTACCGCCGCAAAACCAAGTATCAACCCAAAAACCAGTGCTAACAAACCAATGGCTAATAGAGCTGTTAAAATAGCGAAACCTAGTGACATTAAAATTTCACCAAACCAGTGAAGCCCATGAAGGCTAAAGACATCAAACCTGCAGTGATCATACCTATAGAAGCCCCTTTAAACGGTTTAGGTACGTCAGCTACCGCTAAACGTTCACGCATTGCAGAGAATAATATAAGTACTAAAGAAAACCCCACTGCTGCACCAAAACCGTAAATGACTGATTCAACAAAATTGTGTTGTTGGTTGATATTTAGTAATGCAACGCCTAACACTGCACAGTTGGTGGTGATGAGTGGTAAAAATATGCCTAACAAGCGGTATAAGGTTGGGCTGGTTTTGTGAACCACCATTTCAGTAAACTGCACAACGACGGCAATCACCAAAATAAAGCTCAGCGTTCTCAAGTAACCTATGCCGAGTGGAAGCAGTATGTAGTGTTCAACTAAGTAGCTTGAAAGTGAGGCGAGTGTTAATACAAACGTCGTGGCCATAGACATTCCAATAGCGGTTTCTAATTTTCCAGATACCCCCATAAATGGACATAGGCCTAAGAATTGAACCAACACAAAGTTGTTTACCAGCACAGTGCCGATTAGTAGTAATAGGAATTCGGTCATGAAGAGTAGATATAAGCCAGGAGTTATTAATGCAGGACCATTATCTTTGTTTAAGCATCCATTAACAACTCGATATTCGAAAGTTTGCTATATAAAAGAGAATATTGATGAAATAAATAGAATAAAGGAGTGATAGATGTGTGTTGAATTGGCTCCCCCTCCCCGACTCGAACAGGGGACCTGCGGATTAACAGTCCGTCGCTCTAACCAGCTGAGCTAAGGGGGAATTCAATTCAATATTAAATATTTGTTTAAATATTTAATTAACTACAAGTATATTTGGCTCACCCTCCCCGACTCGAACAGGGGACCTGCGGATTAACAGTCCGTCGCTCTAACCAGCTGAGCTAAGGGGGAACTTTATACTAACGTATCGAAGCAGTCTAATTATAAATCTTAGTGCTTTTCAACGGGGCGGAATAATAATGAGCATAGCGCCTGCTGTCAATACTCAAAGTGAGTTTTTATCTATATATTTTAAACTTTCACACAATCTGTACGTATTACCAACACATAAAAAAATACATCGTTTTATTGCTCTAAAATCATTCGGTTTTAGTCTGCCAATTTGTCATTTAATCAAAGACTGTTTTTTGATTTCGTTATAACTAATTGTTATTAATGAATTATTGATTACTGTATATAAAAACAGTATTTAACAAAAGTGTAACGTTTGTTGGCTATGCAAAAGGTTAGTAAGTACTAACCGAAATGAAACCACATGCAGGTTCCAATGTACGCCAATTAAAGGGCGAGGGCAGTTATCCACGAATCTTGTGGATAACTTTGTGGATTAAATTGTTGGTAATAAAAAAATACCCATCAATTCAAAGTCAAGAGTTGAAGTAAAAAATATGATGTTATTTTAAAAAGTGTAATAAAAACATATGGATATGTTTTTATTACACTTGGCTTTTTTTAAAAAAAGATATCGCGAATTGTGTGGTAATTTTGTTGTGTGTTGTTTTTAAACAGAAAAGCAAAATTATACGTGATTGATAGATTATTTTTTCAATTTGAATTAATTGTTACCAATACAATAAAATTTATTTTGTGTTGTAACACTTGGATAAAATATAAACCGTCAATAAATCTACGTTTATGTGTATTTAAAAAGATACACACTACGACAACCTACTTTTCTAACAAATGAGTAATTTTAATGCACTCAAATATAAGAGATATGAAGAAAAAATCGCGTATTATGTATATCTTTACGGTTATGTTAAAAAAACAACATGATGATAAGATTTTATATTTAAAATTTTATCATCATGTTGTTTCGATTTAGTCGGCCACCTTATCCATCAATACCTTCAATTGTGAGAGTGTAATATTGACTTTAAATATTAAAAAAACATCTCCTCCAGATTTGCTTAACAATGATATTACCATCACGCTACGTAAAATGACCTTGCCTACAATAGTGGGTATGGTTGTTTTAATGACATTCGGACTGGTAGATACCTTTTTTATTGGTATGTTAGGTACCCAAGAACTTGCTGCCATTAGTTTTACATTTCCGGTTACCTTCACTGTTATCAGTTTAAATATTGGTTTGGGAATAGGTACTTCAGCTGTTATTGCTAAATTACTTGGAGCAAAGCAACACAGCCAAGCAAAGGAGACGGCAACAGGTGCGTTAATGTTGACTATGGTGTTAGCGATTGTTTTTGCTGTTTTTGGCGTTGTAACTTTGGAACCAATCTTTCGGCTGATGGGCGCAGATGAAAATCAGTTGAGTTTGATTACAAAATATATGTTGGTGTGGTACGGCGCAGGGGTGTTTTTGGCAATGCCTATGGTGGGTAATAGTGTGTTACGTGCTTATGGTGACACCAAGACGCCGAGTTATGTGATGGCTTTTGGAGGCCTTATCAATGTGGTCCTCGATCCTATTCTTATATTTGGTTGGGGACCAGTACCTGCCTTTGGGATCCAAGGCGCAGCCATCGCTACTCTTGTCGCTTGGGCTGTTGGCTTGTTCTATATTTTGTATGTGTTGGCCGTCAAGCGAAAATTAATTGAGCCTAGACTACTCAACTGGCAAGAATTAAAACGTAGCACAGGTGGTATATTAAAAATTGGTTTACCTGCCGCCGGTGCAAATATGTTAACACCTATTTCTGCTGGAATAGTTACCGCATTTGTCGCAGGTTATGGCCCTCAAGCAGTCGCTGCTTGGGGAGTGGGTGGTCGATTAGAATCTATTGCCAGTATAGTAGTACTGTCATTATCGATGTCACTACCCCCTTTTATTAGTCAGAATTTTGGCGCAAATAATATTGACCGAGTAAAACAAGCTTACAGTTTATGTGTCAAATTTGTGATTGTATGGCAGCTAATTATATTTGGCATATTGGTTCTTTTATCAGACGTCATTGCCAATATATTTAGTAATGAGCCAGAAGTCATTTCGATCATAGTACTGTTTTTAGTGGTTGTACCTTTGGGATACGGTACGCAAGGAGTGACTATTTTGACTAATTCATCGTTTAATGCCATGCATATGCCGATGTCAGCTTTATCATTGAATGCAATGCGTTTATTTGTATTTTTTGTGCCTTTTTCTCTTTTAGGTAGTCATTGGTTTGAGTTACCTGGACTTTTTTGGGCGGGAGTAGTGGCAAATTTAGCTGTCGGTTGTATTGCCTTTATATGGTGTAAAACCATCCTCGCCTCTCGATTTAAACAAAATGTATTGAGTAAATAAGATTTATGAGTAGAGCATTTGAATTATCATCCAGTTATTCACCAGCTGGCGATCAACCCAAAGCAATAAAAGCGTTAGTTGAGGGCCTAGAGAATGGCTTAGCACGACAAATATTATTGGGTGTCACTGGTTCAGGAAAAACCTTTACTATGGCTAACGTAATTGAAAAGGTGCAGCGGCCAACATTGATATTGGCGCATAACAAAACCTTAGCGGCTCAACTTTACGGTGAGATGAAAGAGTTTTTCCCAAATAACGCAGTGGAATATTTTGTATCTTATTACGACTATTACCAACCTGAGGCTTATGTGCCCTCGAGCGACACTTTTATTGAAAAAGATTCATCGATAAACGCACACATCGAACAAATGCGTTTATCAGCGACTAAATCTCTTATGGAAAGACGCGACGTAATTATTGTTTCTAGTGTGTCTGCTATTTATGGTTTGGGCGATCCTGATTCTTACATGAAAATGTTGGTACATTTTCGTCAAGGCGATATTATGAATCAACGAGACATTTTGCGACGTTTAGTTGAAATTCAATATACTCGCAATGATGTTGCGTTTGACCGAGGTACGTTTAGAGTTCGCGGTGACGTAATTGATGTATTCCCTGCTGACTCTGAGCGTCATGCTATCCGAGTGGAGTTGTTCGACGAAGAAGTCGAGCGTATCAGCATTTTTGATCCCCTTACGGGCGCTGTGGAAAAAACGGTAACCCGAGCCACTGTTTTTCCAAAAACTCATTATGTTACGCCCAGACAAAAAATAATTGATGCAATTGAACATATCAAAGTTGAGTTGAAAGAAAGGCGTGAGCAACTTAAATCAGCTAATAAATTAGTAGAAGAGCAACGTGTGTCTCAGCGCTGTCAATTTGACATGGAAATGATGCAAGAGCTTGGGTATTGCTCAGGTATTGAAAATTATTCTCGATATTTATCAGGCCGAAATCCTGGCGATCCACCACCTACTTTAATTGACTATTTCCCATCTGACGGATTAATGTTTATTGATGAATCCCATGTCACTGTGTCACAAATTGGGGCTATGTATAAAGGTGACAGGTCTCGTAAAGAAACATTAGTAGAATATGGATTCAGATTACCTTCAGCATTAGATAACAGGCCTTTAAAATTTGAAGAGTTTGAGCAAATTGCGCCACAAACGGTCTACGTGTCTGCTACGCCTGGTAAATTCGAACTAGCGACCGTACCGGACGATATAATTGAGCAACTAGTTCGCCCTACAGGGTTACTTGATCCAGAAATAGAAATAAGACCAGTAGGTACTCAAGTTGATGATCTACTTTCTGAGATTCATAAGTGTGTAGCGGCCAATGAAAGAGTGCTAGTAACTACGTTAACTAAACGTATGTCTGAAGACTTAAGTGATTACCTTGATGAACACGGTGTGAAGGCCCGTTATTTACACTCAGATATAGACACGGTAGAACGTATTGAGATTATTCGAGATCTGCGTATAGGTAAATTTGATGTGTTGGTTGGGATCAACTTGCTTAGAGAAGGGCTCGACATGCCAGAGGTGGCGTTAGTGGCAATTCTTGATGCGGATAAAGAGGGATTTTTGCGTTCTGATAAGTCTTTAATTCAGACGATGGGCCGAGCAGCGCGACATCTTAACGGTCGGGCAATATTGTATGGAGACAGGATCACCGGTTCGATGCAGCGAGCTATTGAAGAAACTGACAGACGACGAGAAATACAACGTGCCTATAATCTTAAACATGGAATTATTCCTACGCAGATGAATAAACCCATTACCGATATCATGGACGTGGGAGATGGCGATTCTGATAGTAAAGTTAAACTTAGATTAGTGGGTGAGTCGAGCAAAAAATATAATTCACTTAGTACACCGCAACTCTTGCAAAAAATCACTGAGCTTGAAAAAGTGATGTTTAAAGCTGCAAAAGACCTAGAGTTTGAAAAAGCGGCGAATCTGCGTGATGACATAGAAGCTTATCGGGCTCAAATAGTAAAAAATTCCTAATATATTTAAAACGTTTAATCTACATGGCATCGGCAATATAATATTATTTTAGTATCTTGCTGATGCCATATGCTGTTTAGAACAACGGTTAGGCTGCTCGAAGATTAAATAACAAACCCTTTAGCACAATGAAGAATAGGAGAATTAGGATTGAGGAAAAAGGAGTATCGAATTAACTAGTCTTATGAAGTGGAATAACAATATTAATGTTTAATAATTATATGGCTTTTCTTTCAAGACAATAACCAGCGCAATTCCCTTGTTATTTCTGGTCAAGTTTCTTCAACCATTTGTGTTATAAATATAATGTTTGTTTTTCCTCAACACTGCTGTTTTAGTTGTTCTGATAAATTTCCATTGTAATCCGGCTGCGGCTTTCCTAATATACACCTTAGTATAAATTTCTATACCTATAATCACAACTATATCTATAAGTGGTACTGTAATGTTGAACCGTCTTCAAGAATCTGATATCAAATTACTTCGAGTATTTTTCGCTGTAGCTTCATGCAATGGTTTTACTGCAGCTGAGCCTGTTTTACGCATGCAACGCCCAAATATCAGTGCTGCCATCAAAAAGCTTGAAGAACGCCTAGATTTAGTTCTATGCCACCGTGGCCGTGGTGGTTTTCAGATGACCAAAGAAGGTGAAGTGGTTTTTCAGGAAACTAAACGTATTTTCAATTCTTTCGATAACTTTGTATTTAATTTAAAAAGTCTACATGACGATTACTCAGGGCATATCACCTTAGTGATGATGGCGGGTTTACCGCTTTCATATCACTTAGCAGTTAGTAAATCTGTTAAAAGTACTATGAAAAAATTCAGTGATATTCATGTAAATATTCAAACTCGTTTGTATAACGAAGTCGAGCACGCTGCATTATCTGGGGAGTGTCATTTAGTGTTATCGACTTACGATATGGTTAAACCTGAATCTGTTACTTTTCATCCTGTAGATGTGGAATGTAAAGGCAGATTATATTGCGCCGCTTCTCATGCCTTAGCAAAATACCGAGATGGTCTACCTGACAATGTTAAAATTGGAGATTACCCAGCAATCGGTATTTCTGGTTTGTCCTCAGCAAATTATATTTCTGGTGACACGCGAATGGCTATTCAAACCTTCTCCGACTCTTACGATGCGTGTTTATCAGCTATAATGACTGGCGAATATGTGGGGCTTTTACCAGATTATGTACTCAGCAATCAAGCGGCAGGCTTAGGACTGGTGCCGGTTGGAAACAATTTATTTGAATTTAGTCATGAGCTGTTCGTGATGAACGGTAAAAACACTCGCTTAAACCCTGTTTTAAGACATCTAATAAAAGAGCTTAGTTACTTTATTCAGCAAGTTGAAAAGTAAACTAAGTGTTAAGATCAAATTCTTGTAGCCATGCTAGGTGAAGTAAGTTTTGATTCGGAGGCGGCTCCAGGACAACCGTCGCAAGACGCCATTAATAAAAAAGGTAAAGAAAAACACAAGCACCAGCACCAGACATAGTAATATTCTTATCTATAATATGTTCATTGTTTTGTGCTCTCAATACCTTGTATCGTTATGATTATAATTTTTATTTAAGTTGCACGACGTTTTGCAGTAACGTTATCCCTCATACTCCAAGGGATCACTTATTCCATTTTCAGTAAACGCTTCTAATCTTTCCTGACAAGCTCCACATTTACCACATGCTTTTTCACGGCCGTTGTAACAAGTCCAAGTTTGGTTGTAATCCAAACCCATTTCTAAGCCAGCTGTTAAAATAGCGGTTTTACTGACATCTAAATAAGGCGTGACAATTTCAACTACTTCGTAGTTCGCTATGGCACATACATCATTCATTCTATGGACAAATTCAGGACGGCAGTCCGGGTAGATGGCATGATCGCCGGAGTGTGCACCGTAGTAAACTTTATTGGCGCTGATTGAAACGGCATAACCTACTGCCATCGATAACAGAATCATATTACGATTTGGTACTACTGTACTTTTCATGCTTTCTTCTTCGTAATGTCCCTCTGCTACTTCAATGTCTGACGTGAGTGATGAACCACCGATGAGTTGATTGATCGCTGAAATATCAACCACTTTATGTTTTACATTTAGAACTTTGCATGCACGAGCAGCATAATCTAGCTCTTTTTTATGTTTTTGACCATAGTCAAAAGACAAGGCAAACACCTCTAAGCCTTGCTTGGCTGCTAGGTTTAGGACAGTAAACGAGTCCATTCCACCAGAAAAAATTACCACTACCTTTTGTGACATGGGCTTTGCTTCTTTATAATCAATTAATGAATTGAGATTTTAAGTGATTTAAGGGTAAATTCCCACAACAGGGTGCTCTCTTAGCGACATCCATTAAACAAATAGGAAAGTCATTGAATTTATATAAAATTAATGAAGTGTTTGAGTCTTTGCAAGGCGAGGGCAGTTATACCGGTTTACCATCCATTTTTGTGCGTTTGCAAGGCTGCCCAGTAGGGTGTCCATGGTGTGATACTAAACATACTTGGGTGGTGTCACCTGAATTAAACACCACAAGCGATGTGGTAATGGCCGAGACTGCCGAGTCTGGTAGTTGGTTTGAACACACAACGCAGCAGTTACTAGACCTTTTTAATCAACATGGTTATGTGGCTAAGCATATCGTGATCACGGGAGGTGAACCTTGCTTGTATGATTTGACTGAGATCACTACTAGCTTAATAGAAAAAGGTTATTCGGTTCAAATTGAAACCAGCGGTACCTATGAAATCATGGTCCATTGCGATACATGGGTAACTGTTTCACCTAAAGTTAATATGCCAGGAGGCAGGACTGTATTAAAAAGTGCAATGCGCCGTGCAAATGAAATCAAACATCCAATAGCCATGCAAAAACATATCGAAGAGTTAGACGAGGTGTTAGCACTTTTGGGTGACCAGCATGCACCCAATATTTATTTACAACCTATTAGTCAACAAAAACGGGCGACCGACCTCGCAATCAAAACCTGCATAGCGCGTAATTGGCGCCTGTCGCTGCAAACGCATAAATTTATTGGGATCGAGTAACCGTTTTATGAAAGGCATATGCCATTCATGCCCATCAACGCATTAGACTTTTTGGATCTGTACGCAAAAGCTTAAAGTCTCTTTGGCACTAAAACTATTGCTAGCTTTTGTTTACTTCCAACCATAATCAGGGATGATAAAACTTAAAAAGTGATCAGCAGTATCGAAAATTTAGAAAGAGCTGTCAGCCTGCGTTTTACAATGAGAATAAACAACCATGTTTTGGCTGTGCAACGTCACATATCTTACAAAGTTGCCTAATAATCAACTTGAAGTGATAATGATGATGATAATTGATGGCAAACAAACTTAAAAACCTTTTAACTGTGCTGGGTGATTTATGAACAAAATATTAGTTGGTTTTATTCTACTCTTTAGCGTTAACGCTAAGAGTGCATCATGGCAAATAACTTTTCCTCGTCCGGCCGAATCAACGTCAACAATTGATGAGTACCCGATCCAACTATTGTCATTGGCGTTAGATCAGACAGGGGTTAATTATCAACTCAAACATTCAGAAAATAGCCTAACTAAGGGCAAGGCCTTAGATAGACTGCAAGACAATAGAGAGATAAATATTGTTTGGGGTATGACTAATTCTCAACGTGAAAAAGAATTATTGCCCATACGTATTCCAATATTTAAAGGATTGATTGGATGGCGTTTATTGTTAATTAGGCAAGACATGGCTGGGCGTTTTAAATACATCCAGCAACTTGAGCATTTTATTAAACTTTCTCCCTTACAGGGGCGAGATTGGCCTGATACCAAAGTACTGCAATACAACGGTTTCGATGTCATCACGGAGAGAACCAGCAGCGCACTAATGAAAATGCTTAGCAATGCACAAGGAGATTTTTTCCCACGCTCTATTATTGAAGTATGGGAAGAGTTGGCTGAAAACGATTCAGTCAATCGAATTCAGGTTCAGCCGACTCTTGGGATACATTATCCTTCCGCTATTTATTTTTTTGTAAATAAGAGAAGTGTGCCCTTAGCCAATCTGATTGAAAAAGGGCTAGAGAAAGCGATTAAAAATGGCAAATTTGAAGCGCTATTTTTAGAGCATTATAAGGCTTATATTGATAAATCACAGATTGAAAAAAGAAATTTCTATCAACTAGAAAATACTTTTTTACCAGAAAAAACGCCCCTAGATAGAAAGGAGTTATGGTTTGACGCGAAAATGCACGGCCTTACTGAGCAATAAAAAACCAGAGCCATAAACCCTGGTTTTTTGTTTTCATCGATTTATCGCTAACTTAGTTTAATCGTAACCTAGCCTTTACCATGTATGCTCTTCATTGAACGCCCAGATGGGTCAGCATTGTTTTTAAAGCTTTCATCCCATTCCAACGCTTCAACAGTACTACAAGCGATTGACTTGCCTCCTGGCACACACTTTGCTGCTGTTTCTTGTGGAAAGTAACCTTCAAAAATAGTGCGGTAGAAGTAACCTTCTTTGGTGTCTGGAGTATTGGTTGGAAACCTAAACTGTGCAGAGGCAAGTTGTTGGTCGTCTACTTTTGTTTCAACGAACTCTTTAATAGAATCGATCCAAGAGTAACCGACGCCGTCGCCAAATTGTTCTTTTTGACGCCATAGAACTTCGGCAGGTAAATATTCGTTATTGTCGAATGCTTTACGTAAAATCCATTTTTCCATCTTACCGTCAAGACACATCTTATCTTGTGGGTTAAGACGCATGGCTACATCCAAAAATTCTTTGTCTAAAAATGGCACGCGCGCTTCCACACCCCAAGCAGAAGTAGATTTATTTGCTCGAGCACAATCGAAAAGATGCAAACGATCTAATTTACGTACTGTTTCTTCATGAAATTCTTTGGCGTTAGGTGCTTTGTGAAAATACAAATAACCACCGAATATTTCATCGGCACCTTCACCCGATAATACCATTTTAATACCCATCGCTTTTATTTTACGGGTCATCAAATACATTGGGGTTGCGGCGCGGATAGTAGTGGTGTCGTAAGTTTCAAGATGATAAATCACGTCACGTATAGCATCCAAACCTTCTTGAATAGTAAAGTGAATTTCGTGATGCACGGTACCTATCATATCAGCGACTTTTCTTGCTGCAATAAGATCCGGTGCACCTTCTAGGCCTACGGCAAATGAATGCAGACGTGGCCACCATGCGTCAGACTGGTCGTCATCCTCAACACGCTTAGCAACATATTTAGCCGCAATAGCAGAAACTAAAGATGAGTCTAAGCCGCCTGACAATAATACTGCGTAAGGCACGTCAGACATAAGGTGTGATTTG
The DNA here is from genome assembly GCF_913058035.1 of uncultured Paraglaciecola sp. Classification (GTDB taxonomy): domain Bacteria; phylum Pseudomonadota; class Gammaproteobacteria; order Enterobacterales; family Alteromonadaceae; genus Paraglaciecola. The sequence goes on from NZ_CAJXPA010000009.1 coordinate 13,352, forward strand.
ACTGCTTTTTCGAAGGCAACTTTTAAGTCTTCTAAATTAGTTTCGTTGTTCTTAACATTCTCAAAGTCCATCCAGTCGCGCTGATAGTATTTAGTCAGCTCGCCAGTTTGGCTCCACATGTAATGTCCAGGAGGAAACTCTTGTACGGTTTTACACACGGGCACTAACGCCTTCATCTCAGATGCCACATACAAGTTACCGTGTTCATCATAACCTGTGTAAAGCGGAATAATACCCATATGGTCACGAGCGATAAGGTAGGCATCTTTTTCTTGATCATATAAGACAAATGCAAACATGCCTTGCAACTCATCTATAAAACTTAGCCCTTTTTGCTGATACAAAGGTAAAATCACTTCACAATCAGACTTTGTTCTAAAGTCGTAAGGTGTTTCAAGTGTCGATTCTAATGCTTTGTGATTATAAATCTCGCCATTCACAGCTAACACTTGATTATTATCGCGGCTTATCAGCGGTTGAGCGCCTGTGTCGACGTCGACTATCGCCAAACGTTCATGACATAAAATTGCATTATCATTATTCCAAATGCCTGACCAATCAGGACCCCGATGACGGAGTAATTTGGAAAGCTCTAAGGCTTGCGTTCTAAGTTCTGCTGCATCACTTTTGATACCCAGAATACCGAAAATACCACACATAAAAATAATTCTCTGAATTGCTAGTTATAGGGGCTTGGCTATTCTATTGAGCCAAGTCTGATATCGCGACGAATTTTGTTATTTTTGTTGGTTCAATCACGCAATTGAATTTGCCAGCCTGAGCGGAGAATGCAAGGGGAAAGTGTTATTTTCTTACATTTGTTGGCTATTAGTAAGACTAAAGGGTGTTTTATGCAGTTAAGTAGAGGCCATAGAACAAGGTTCCTCATCTATGGCCTTTAAATATAAGAGTTATTATTTAGTTCTTTGAAACTCACTGGTGGTTGCCCATTTCGGCCAATCATCAGATGACACTATGTCATAACCGACTTCAAATAATAATTGCGCATCTTGCTGAATACCAGATAAGTCCCAGTTTTCGCGGTATCTATCACACACTTGATGGTAGCAACCTGTGACAATCACATTAGTTCGCTTTCGGTACTCAGCCGTCGCTTCATCGATAGGCTCTTCACCACCTTTAGCATAAAGTGCTGGCACACCTTGTTTGGCAAAACTGAAATGGTCAGAACGATAATAATAACCGGCTTCTGGTCGACCTTCTTGCACTAAATAACGGCCTTGGCGCTTGGCTGCTTTTTCAAGATAAGTTTCTAACTCAGACTTACCCATACCAATAACCGCCACATCTTTGGTTTTACCCAAAACACTCATGGCATCCATATTGATATTGGCAACTGTCTTGGCTAAAGGAATGATCGGATGCTCTGAATAATACTTTGAACCTAACAAGCCTTGTTCTTCAGCGGTGACCATCAAAAAGGTGCTCGAACGTTTAGATTTCACAGTTAATTCTGAGTAAGCTTTGGCCATAACTAAGCTTGCAGCTATACCCGTCGCATTATCATGCGCTCCATTATATATTTGATCACCAACTTTACCTTCATCTTTGCCTAAGTGATCCCAATGAGCAGAAAATATGAGGTGTTCGTCAGGTTTTTCAGAACCGGGTAAAGTAGCAATAACGTTGTAACTTGTTGACTTTTTAAAGCTGTTGTTAACCGTCACCGAGGCATTCAGTCCTAAGCTTTTGTTATAAGGGCCTGATACTGCCTTGGCTTTCTCTTCTGCAAAATTAAGTCCTGCATTAGCAAATACTTGTTGCGCTGACTCAGTGGTTAACCAACCTTCTACTGCTACTTTGTCAGCGTTTCCATTTTTACTTACCAGACCATACTGTGGGCCACTCCAACTATTGGCAACCACTGTCCATCCGTAGGATGCGGGTTGGGTTTCATGGACAATAATGGCGGCTTCTGCACCTTGACGACTGGCTTCTTCATATTTGTAAGTCCAGCGGCCATAATAAGTCATGGTTTTACCTTGAAACTTATCACCTTGGGGGTTTTCAAAGCCGGGGTCATTGACTAAAATAACCACTGTTTTACCTTTTACATCTAGGCCTTGGTAATCATTCCAATCGTATTCAGGTGCGTTGACACCATAACCAACAAAGACCACTTCTGAATTTTTTAATTCAACTTTAGCCTGCTCTCTGCTGGTAGAGGCCATCATGCCTTCTTTATAAGTGAAGTTATTTTCGCCTATGGTCATCGTCATATCTGAATCAGCGGTCATTTCAATTAATTCTACTGGTTGTAAATAACTGTCACCATTACCGGGTTGGTAACCTAGTTGTTTGAATTCGTTAACCAAATAATCCAATGTTTTTTGCTCACCTATTGTGGTGGGTAAGCGCCCTTCAAATTCATCCGAGGCTAAAACTTTGATATGTTTTTTTAAATCATCGGTGTTAATACTGTGATAAACATCGATAAAGTTATTGACTACCGGCGCAGGATCTTTGACTTGCTTGTCTTGGCAGGCTGATAAAGCTAATGTCATTGGCAGGCATAACATTAGGAGTTTGTGGCAAGTTTTCATATAGTTGCTCTTGTAGTTACAAAGGTTAAAGATTATAAAACGCATCCTTTTTACATCAGATCAATATTAAGGGCAATTGTGACCGCTTGGAATCACGAATTTATTAGTCAATTACCAATGTTGCCAATGCAACAACTTGAAACGCATTTTGACTTGTCCGGTTTTTCTGACTGGCCAAATGCTTATGGACTCAATAATTTAAAAAACCTCAAAGAGAATGTGGATATTCCTGATTTTGTTTGTCAAAGCCAGCTAGCTGAATCTGATCATTATTACGAGCAAATTATCCACCAACAACATACTATTCCGACCCGGCCAAACAGCTGGCATGACTTGTTTAATGGATTGATTTGGCTACAGTTTCCACAAACAAAACAGTTGTTAAACAAGCAGCACGTTGAGGATATTGAGCGATATGGGTTATCTCCGCGCACTCCTAGAAGAAATAACTTAACCCATTTTGATGAGTGCGGAGTGATTGTTACTTATCAGCGTGCTGATTTTTTTACCCAGATTGTTGACAATTTAAAGCAGCATCAATGGCAATCTGTATTTGTTGAAAATAGACATTGTTGGGGTAACGAGATAAATAGTTTTATATTTGGTCATGCTAATCTTGAAATGTTGTTACAGCCCTTTATTGGTTTAACAGGTAAGTGTTTGGCGATAGAGGTAGATCGTCAATTTTCAACATTACCCTACACCGAGCAGTTGGCTCAACTCGATCACTTATTAGTTAAGCATATTCTAGAAACGGACTTGTTTTCATCAAAAAAGCCACTTAGCCCAATACCAATATTGGGCATCCCTGGTGTATGGGATGCCAACAATGATCCTGCATTTTATGGGAATACAGGTTATTTCAGACCTAAGTCTTCGCCAAAGTCTTCGCCAAAGTCATCATCAAATAGCGATAAATAAAGCCCAACTGGCCCAAATTAGTACGTAGGGAGCAATAGCAATCACATAGGTCTTCTTTACAGGGAGTTGGGTCCATTGACTTAATCCTACTGCGGTTAGGTACATCACCCATATAGATTCCAAGCGGATTGCCTGCATCAAAGATGCCCATGACGAATTCATTTCCACAGAAAAAATAAAGGCAAATGAAGTAGGAGCCATACTTACTGGGGATAATTGACTATCCTGCGACACTAACACCACCAATATGCCCAATAGGCTAGAAACAATGACGGGTATGCTGACCCACCAACTAAAGCCATACCAGTCGGTATAACCTTGCACACACTCTTCATCTGCTTTCGTCACAATATTGAGATAAAGAGCTAAGATCGCATTACTGACAAGAAGCATAAATACAGAGCCAAACACCCCTGTCCACATGGATTGTGATTGATCTGCCATCACGTTACGAAATACATTCTGCTCAGCGGGGCTTAAATCGCCCGCCATGGCTTGCACCATTAATTCGGTATACCAAGAAAAGTCGACAAAATTAAAATACATGTAAATGGGTAATGCACCGATAACAGCGATACATATAAAAGGTATCCAAGACCAGTTATGGGTCTCGCTTATGGTGGCAAAGACCTGATTAGGCTTAACAAAAATATCCTTCATGGCCTGAAATGGATTACTAACCTGTTGCATACAACTCTCCCTATTAAATTATTCTACAGCGATATACGCCCAAGATTTTTTCATTAATCTGAACGAATCTAATATTGTTACATATTTTTTTTCTTAATCGCATGTAATAAAACATAAAATTGAAGGACTATAGTACTGACTTGTCACAAACTAGGAAAACGGAATGATAGAAATAAAACAACTGGCTAAGAAATTTGCCGTGGAAAATCCTAAAAAACTCAGTGAACAAGAGAAAAAAGACCCAAGGTTAAAAGGGCGCTTTTTCCACTCGGTCCAAGATGTGTCTTTTACCTGTCACAAAGGTGAAGTGTTAGGATTGCTTGGCCCCAATGGTGCAGGTAAAACGACGACCTTACGTATGTTGTCTACTGCACTGAAACCCGATAGTGGCAGTGTAGAAATAAGCGGTGATAATGTGTTAGCCAATCCTATTATTGCCCGTAAGAAGATAGGGTTTTTATCAGGTTCTACTGGTTTGTACGGTCGTTTAACAGGTCGCGAAAATATCCATTATTTTGGTCAACTACACGGAATGAGCGAAGAGTCTATCGTCAAGCGTATAAATGAGCTAGCTGACTTGTTAGATATGCATGATTTTTTAGACCGACGTTCTGAAAATTTTTCAACTGGTATGAAACAAAAAACCGCTATTGCTCGTGCGGTGGTGCATTCACCAGAGTTCGTTATTTTAGATGAACCCACAACGGGCCTAGATATTATGGCCACACAAACGGTACTCGAATTTATTCGTGGTTTAAAAGAGCAGGGTACACCAGTGATTTTCTCCACCCATCATTTGGATGAGGTGGAAGAGTTATGTGACAAAGTCACCGTTATTGATCTAGGCCGCACTATGTTTGATGGGGATATCGCCAGCTTTAAGGCGCTTGCACAAGGCTCATTGCACCAGTCCTTTATGGCCGCCATTCAATCCACTACTAGCGAATAGAGAGTCTTCAACGGCTTATAAATTAAGAGTCTTCAACGGCTTATAAATTAAGAGACTAAAATATGTGGTTAGTATTTAAAAAAGAGTTAAAAGAATTACTTCGCGACCGTAAAACATTATTTTTTATGATTGCCCTGCCGTTATTAATCTTCCCTTTGATGATTGGGATTATTGGTTTTGTGAGTAAACAAGCTATAGATAAAGCTGAAACTCAAGTACTCAATTATGCTTTGGTAGGTGGACAATATGCACCTGATATTGTTACTGAACTACAACAACCAGAAAAGTTTAGCCTTGTAGAAATAGAGGCAGACGCCGATTACACCTCGATTATTCGCAATGACACCGTCGATTTTGTCTTGGAAATTCCAGAAAATTATTCTAACGATGTACTAATAAATGGTCAGGCTAACATTAAGCTACATTTCAACGATGCAGGACTAAATCTCGTTTACAGACGGGTAAATGAAATTGTTAAAAGTCAGTCAGAGTTATTTCAAGAAACGGCTTTTTCTAGCTTAGGGTTAGATGTTGCACAACAAAGTGCTCTGATAGAGCCGATAGTTCTGGAGAAAGTTAATACTGCAGATGATCGAGAAAACTGGGGCGAAAAAATTGGAAAGATGTTGCCTTACTTTTTATTTATAATCTGTCTCACTGGGGCCATGGCGCCCGCAACCGACATTGGTGCGGGTGAAAAAGAGCGTGGTACACTTGAGACTTTATTGATTTCACCCATAGATAGAAATAAAATTGTAATGGGAAAATTCTTAATCGTAAGTTTCGCTGGTACCATGACCGCGCTTATTACGGTGGCCAGTATGGTGATTTGGGGCTTGGTTTTAAGCCAAGGTATGGCAATTAAATTTGTGGCAGATTTTATGGCGCAAATTGCGATGCTTGATTTTCTACTGATTTTTTTGATGCTGATGCCTGTGGTAGCGATTTTTGCATCGGTATTATTGAGTATCTCCATCTATGCTAAAAGTTTTAAAGAGGCGCAAAGTTATATGGGACCTATGACTATTTTGGTTGTTGTACCTGTTATGTTCTCGATGTTGCCTGGCGTGGAGTTAAAAGGAGGCTGGGCTTGGGTGCCATTGACGAACGTGTCGTTAGCCATGAAAGAACTAATCAAAGGTACAATGGACTACTACCAGTTGTTCGCTATCTTCGGTTCCACTGTACTGATTGCCGGCGCGTTGTTTGCTTTCTGTGTGTATTGGTTTAACCAAGAAAAAGTGTTGTTTCGATAAATTGTTTATATTGCTCCGTCGTTTACTTACATCATTTGATTGTTTGTATGCTTGTCATAATTTTCAACGCTAGTTGGAGCAAATTACATTTAAGTTTTATGGATTTCGCGGCAACATTTTGCCGTGATAATTCAATTTACTGCCGTTAATTCCTATGCGGTTCTGATACAGTTCTTACCCGCTTGCTTTGCAGCATAAAGTGCTTCGTCAGCACGTGAAAAAAGGCCAATGTGTGAATCATTCTGTCTATAGGTCGTGCTGCCAATACTACAAGATATTTTATGTTGTTGAAGTATTAAGTTTGAGCCAATAGCATGATGGACACGCTCTGAAATCAAGTTATTGGTTTGATTATTAGCTTCTGGTAGTAAACAGCAAAATTCATCACCGCCAAATCTAAAGGCAAAGTCAGACTCTCTAAGACTTTGTAAAATGGTATTGGCGAAGGCTACTAGCACCTTATCGCCTTCTTGATGCCCATAAGCATCGTTAACTTGTTTGAAGTTATCTATGTCTAGTATTATCAGGCCAAATGGTTGTTGACGTCGACGTGAATGATTTGCCATTCTAACAATAGTATCATTGTAACTGGCTCTGTTACCTAATGATGTCAAAAAATCCTTCATGGCAAATTGTTTGATTTTATGATGTTCTAATGCGTTCCTAAAAGGAAAACAAAAATTCATATGCATCTGTTGTAATATTTGCCAGTCTCTGAGCGACAAAGGTTGTGTAAATGAATAATCCATTACAGCTAACGGGCTATTGTTTTGTATGCAATTAAGGGTTTTTAAGTGTGCATTTTTCACTGGACGACCGAATTTAAGTCTATTGTCTTCGAACTGGATTTTTAGTTCAGACATCGGTAGGGTATTTTGTAATTGTTGGAAATATAACTTGGTCAGCTTGGGTAAGTCTATGGTTGTTAGTAATTTCAGAATGAATTTATTAAGCTGAGTTTGTGTTAACCCTTGATTCTGAGCATGGTCGAGTCCCTGCTCAGGCTCTTCTAGGCTGAAATAAGGTTCATTGACGTTTGAGTCGTAAAACGGGTTAAGTTGTTCCAACAGTTTCTCCTGACAATAAAATGACGATTTACTTTGCAAATACATCTAATAATTATTGTTTAGCAAGTATTGTGCCTAGCAAATAACATAAAAGGATAGACATAAAATATGCACGGGAATTTAGGTAATATTACTATTTTAATGGCCGTAGCAGTGGTAACTGTTTGGCTATTTAAACGTATTAATTTGCCACCTATTTTGGCTTATTTATTCTGTGGTATTTTGGCGGGTCCTGATTTACTTGCCTTATTTGAACATCCCGAAGATATGGAAAATTTTGCTGAACTAGGTATTGTTTTTTTGTTATTTTCATTGGGATTAGAATTTTCACTTCCGAAAATGTTAGCAATGCGTCATCTAGTATTTGGCGTGGGATTGGCACAGATGCTGTTGACCACATCAGTATTTATGGGCTTAGCCTATTTACTTGGTTTTGATGGAAAAGCATCCTTAGTGATAGGTGGAATTATAGCGTTATCTTCTACTGCTATTGTGATTAAACAAACCAGTGATTTAGGTATTCTGAATACTCCTCGTGCACAAATTGCGGTAAGCATATTATTACTTCAAGATCTTGCTGTTGTGCCTTTGCTAATATTAGTACCTTTGTTGGCTAATGATTCCGAACAAAGCTTAGGTATTGCCATTTCAATGGCCTTTTTGAAAGGGTTACTAGTCGTTGGCATTTTATTGTCTATCGGTAAATGGGTGTTACCCAAAGTGTTCAGTGAAGTGGCCCGCACTCGCACCGATGAACTCTTCGTATTAACTACCATTATGGTGGCCTTAATGGCCGCTGGTTTAGCTTTTTCTTTCGGTCTTTCCATGGCATTAGGCGCTTTTTTGGCTGGCATGATGTTAGGTGAGAGCCAATATAAGTATCAATTAGAAGCCGATATTCGACCTTTTAGAGATATCTTGATGGGCTTATTCTTCATCACTATCGGGATGCGTTTAGAACTTCATAATTTACCAAACCAGATACACTGGGCGCTACTCGGCTTGATGATTATTGTATTGCTAAAGGTGGTACTTATACGGATCTCTGCTGAGATTTTTAAATTAGGTAAACAAGATGCTTGGGCAGCTGGACTTAAGCTTTGTCAATTAGGCGAGTTTAGTTTTGTGCTGGCAGCACTGGCTGTAGACCATGCTATTTTAAGCTCAGAGCAAGGTTCGTTATTATTAACTATTGGCGTGATGAGTATGGCTATTACCCCCTGGTTAGTTGATAAGAGTCCTAATATTGCTAGAGCAATTAGTCCTGAAGCAACCCCTAATATTAAAGGTTTAGGACAACTTTCAGCCCAAGATCAACAATTGACTGACCACGTACTGATTTTTGGATTTGGCCGAGTGGGCCAATCAGTTAGTCGGTTGTTAAAAATTGAAGCTATCCCCTATATGGTGGTTGATGCTGATCCTATCCGCGTGCAAGAAAGTCAAAGTGCAGGCGAGCCTGTATATTTTGGTGATGTCAAACAAAAAGATATATTACGTTCAGTTGGTATTGAACGAGCCAAACTAGTACTTATTACCTTTGACCAACATGAAAAAGCGATGAGTGTCATTCACTTAGTAAAAAGTTTGTATCCAGACTTACCTGTTGTGGTTAGAACCAGAAAAGATCATCGTATGGAAGAATTGCTTGCAGCAGGTGCATCACAAGTGGTTCCGGAAATTCTCGAGGGTAGTCTTATGTTAGTGACTCAGGTTTTGCAGTTATCTGGTGTACCAATGTCTCGAATACTCAAACGCGTGCGCAAAGAACGAAAGGGCCATTATGCCAACATGCATGGCTTTTTTCCCGGTGAAACCACCGAACTTGACTTCGTTAGACAAGATAAAATGGAATTTATGCATGCAGTTATTTTGACAGAAAACGCCTATGCAGTAGGTAAATCACTTCGTTATCTAAATTTACAACAATGGCGTGTTAGCGTCAAAGGCCTCAGAAGGGACAACCATGAACTGTCAGAGCCAGACCAGAATATGCTTTTACTCGTCGGAGATATCATCGTGATTACAGCAAAACCGCGCAAAGTTGAACGTGCTGAACGATTTTTACTAGAGGGAAGTTAGGACGTGCCTACTCATACATATTGTGCACCCAATATAGGATTTGTTGTAGCCGTTTTAGTGGGCCAAAACGAACAGGTAAATATCAACCAACCTTTGATTATTATTGAAGCAATGAAAATGCAAACCACAGTGTGCGCCGAGGTTTCAGGAAAAATAGGCAAAGTTTTTGTTAAAATCGAGGACGAGTGCTTCGTAGGCATGCCGCTGGTGGATATGTTTGCAGATGGCGTTAACAAAGTGAAGACTGAAGCAATACACATCACTGATAATACCAATCAAAGGTTATTAGATGAGCTGCGGTTCAGAGAAGCGCTTACACTTGATAAACAAAGAAATGAACAACAACAGAAACGCCAGCAAAAAGGTTATCTAACAGCCAGACAAAACCTACAAAATTTATGTCCTATAGAAAGTTTTATGGAATATGGACAAATGGCAGTCGCGGCACAGCGGTTACGTCGAGACTATGATGATTTAAAATCTGCTACTGCCGCTGATGGTGTTATTACTGGCATAGGACACATTAACCTAGGTCTAGTCCCAAAAAAAAACACCCAGACCGCCATAATAATCAATGATTACAGCGTACTAGCAGGTACACAAGGATATTTTCACCACTTAAAACTAGATCGCATATTAGCTGTCGCAGCAGACAAAAAATATCCAGTGGTTATGTTTACCGAAGGAGGTGGTGGTCGTCCCGGTGATACAGATATCACCACCGTTAATTCAGGTTTGCAATGCCAATCCTTTGCCACATGGGCAAGTTTACAAGGAAAAGTACCACGTATATCAGTAGCCAATGGCTATTGTTTTGCAGGTAACGCCGCTTTATTCGGCGCTGCAGATATTACTATTGCCACTCAGTCTTCATGGATAGGGATGGCAGGACCCGCTATGATAGAAGGTGGTGGTTTAGGTCTGGTTAAACCGACTGATATTGGTCCCAGCGCTAAACAAGTCAAAAATGGTGTCATAGATATTTTAGTAGAAAACGAGCAACAAGCAGCTGAAATGGCGCAGAAATGTCTACTGTATTTTCAAGGACCTTTAGTTGATGAACAAAAATGGACATTTGCAGACCAACAACCTCTTAATCAAGTTTTACCTCAAGACAGGCGTTTTGTATATGATGTAAAAGAGATCATTCATGTTCTCGCAGATACCGACTCTTTTACTGAAATTAAAGCACTATTTGGAGCCGCTATTATTACTGGTTTTATGCATTTACAAGGTAACCCAGTAGGAGTCTTAGCCAGTAATTGTAAAGTATTAGGTGGAGCCATTGATGTTGATGCGGGAGAAAAAGCCAGTCAATTTATGCATCTTTGCCAGCAGTTTTCTATACCTATTGTTGTACTGTGTGACACGCCCGGGTTTATGGTGGGGCCAGAACACGAAAATAAAGGCGCAGTGCGCAGGCTGTCTCAATTGTTTGTTGCAGGTAGCCAACTTACCGTGCCATTAGTCGCTGTTGTTTTGAGGAAATGTTATGGCTTAGGTGCACAGGCATTGTTGGGCGGAAATACCAGTCAACCTAGTTATACTCTGGCTTGGCCCACAGGTGAGTTTGGCGCAATGGGGCTTGAAGGCGCGGTAAAGCTCGGTTTTAAAAAAGAATTAGCAGCAGTACAGGACTCATCGGCAAAAAAAATATTATATGAGAAACTCTTAGCACAGCAGTACCAAAAAGGCCAAGCCCAAGAAGTGGCCAGTGTTCTGGAAATTGATGCTGTTATTGAACCGGCTGATACTAGACGAACACTACTTTTAGCTTTAAACATAATTTAATAACTAATGGTGAAGAACTTGGCTTTAAAAAATTAGTTGCGCAATTAACAATCGATAATATACTGTACGTATAGACAGTTGTTTATTGGAGCCAACATGAACAGTTATTCAAATCTAATCAGTGGTGGAAGTGATAGCGCAAACAACAGGGTAAATAATAAAACAAGTAATAAAACAAGTAATAAAACAAATAATGTGGGAAATCGCATTTACTTCAATCAGACCCTTCACACTGAGCATTACTGCACTATGGATCTGTGCAGTCAGGCTCAAATGTCTGAAGATGCAGACAATATTCTGAGTCGGATGGACAGGCTCAGAGTCCTCGCAAGAGAGCAACAAATCAAAAGAATGAAGTCTCAGCGGCAACAAATCAGTTTTATTTTTTAAATTTGAGAAGATGAGTAACTGAGTAACGGTCATTAAAAAAAAGTGGCACTTCAATATTATTTTAATGGAGCTGGATTTGTATACATGGCTAGTCAAACATCTGAATTATTACGAGTTGATACCAATTTATAAAAGCTTCAGTTGTCCTTTTTGTCTGAGTAATTCTATGGCTTTTGCCTAAATATAATTGAATAAGTATGAGCATAAATATTAATCTTCCAATAAAATGACGCAATCATTATAAAAAGCTTTAAACTGATAGTATGTTTAAGGTTGGATAAACCAACCTCGTTTTTAGGAATATTATGATCAATAACGATGTCATGCGCCGTGTGCGCTATATCTTCGATTTTAACGACGCAAAAATGGTTGAAATTTTTGCCCAAGCCGATTATCCCGCTACTGTTGCGCAACTGCACACTTGGCTACGCAAAGATGATGACCCAGCTTTTATTGAGCTTACCGATCTTCAGTTTTCACTGTTTTTGAATGGTCTGATTAATATGAATCGTGGTAAACGCGAAGGTGTTGAAGCACCAGTTGAGCGGAAACTCACCAACAACATTATTTTTATGAAATTAAAAATAGCCCTCAATATGCAAGCTGAAGCCGTGTTAGAAACAATGGATTTGAGTGGCTTTAAAATCAGTAAACACGAATTAAGTGCCTTTTTTAGAAAACCAGAAAATCGCCAATATCGGGCCTGTAATGATCAAATAATGCGTAACTTTTTAAAGGGTTTGCAGATTAAGACACGTGGCGAAAGTGACAATGACGCTGAAGAAGACGCTGTTTGAATATGAATAGTTGAGTGCAGGCGCTGAATCTGAATTGTTTTTACTCGACTGCAGCATGATGCTTCTTAAACCGTATTGAGCGTAGGTCTTGCCTGCTGAACGACCTACTTCTTTTCTACAGCCAAAGGAGTAGGTAATTAAAGCTGGACCGTACAATTTTTATTTAAGAAGCAATAACTTCAAAGTAAATAATCATTATTTTCACGATAAGCGTATCTCCTGAACTACGCAGCCGTCCCCCGACTCCTAAACAATTTTTGCTTATCACTATTCATAAAAGATGTCATTTTTGCGATTTTAACTGCTCTAGGCTGTCGGTCTAAAGATTTCAGCTTCCCCTAAATACTCTTTTTGCCTCTACACCAAATTTGACAAAGTTTAAGCATTCACTTAACTTATGTCTTATATAAGACATAAAATGAAATTCACGCTTTATAAAATGGAAACAATAGATGCCAAATAGTTATGAAAAGATACCCAAGGTCGGCTTTGGTCTTTGGAAAATACCTCAGGATATCTGTGCTGATGCGGTGTATAACGCCATTAAAGCGGGGTATCGCCATTTGGACAGTGCTAGTGATTACGGTAACGAAGTTCAGGTAGGTGAGGGCATCAAGCGCGCTATTGACGATGGACTATGCACCCGTGCAGATTTGTGGGTGACATCAAAGCTGTGGAATACTTATCATGCCAAAGAACATGTGAAGCCTGCTTTGGAGAAAACATTAGCTGATTTACAGTTGGATTATCTTGATTTGTATATGATTCATTTCCCTATCGCTCAACCTTTTGTAGATTTTAACGATCGTTATCCACCAGAGTGGATCACAGACCTCGCTGTCGGTAAAATGGAATTAGCAGCTGTGCCTTTGTTTGAAACATGGCAAGCAATGGAGGCTATTTATGAACAAGGCCTGACGAAACAGATTGGTATATGTAATTACAACACAGGCCTATTACATGACTTGATGTCTTATGCTCGAGTTAAACCCTCGGTACTACAAGTGGAATCGCATCCTTATTTAACTCAAGAGAGATTGATGCGCCTAGCCACGCAATACGAGCTTCAGGTTACTGCCTTCTCACCTCTTGGCGCTTTATCCTACTTAGAGTTAGATATGGCTGGTGCGGCAGAATCTGTGTTGGAACAAATGGTGGTTAAACAAGCAGCGCAAAGATTAGGAAAGACTGCTGCACAAGTAGTGTTACGCTGGGGCATACAACGTGGTAACGCTATTATTCCAAAAACTTCTCGTCCGGAACGTTTAAAAGAAAATTTAGATATTTTTGATTTTGAACTGACTTCACAGGAAATGAGTGGGATTTCAGCGCTCAACAGTAATAGGCGATTTAATGATCCGGGTAACTTCTGCGAAGCTGCCTTTAATACTTTTCACCCCATTTACGATTAGAGAGGGGACAGGTTATGCAACCGATTAATTATGTAGAAGTGCCACATCAATTGAACTGCGGAGATTCAGTTTTCCCCAGTGTTGTAGTTAATGATGGTTCGCTGACAACACAGCAAGAATGTGCCGATTGGATTAAATTTAACTCTAGTGAACTTGAGGCTAAGTTACGCGCGTCTGGTGCTATTTTATTCAGAGGGTTTCCTGTTAGCTCGGCTGAAACATTTGATGAATTCTCAAATTCTTTTGGTTATCCAAATTTCACTTACAAAGAATCATTGTCGAACGCCGTTAGAATAAACTTTACCGAAAGGGTATTTACCGCAAACGAAGCGCCTAAAGATGTAGAAATATTTCTACATCATGAAATGGCACAAACACCTATTTCACCAAGCAAATTGTTTTTCTTCTGTAAAAGTGCTGCAGAAGAAGGGGGCGAAACACCTTTATGTCGCTCTGATATGTTGTTTGAAGATTTAGCCAAACAAATGCCAGCACTTGCGGCAGATTTTGTGAGCAAAGGCCTCAAATATACTACTCAGATGCCGGCAGAAGATGATCCTAACTCTGGACAGGGGCGCAGTTGGAAAAGCACATTAAGTGTGCAAGATGACGTCGAAGCTGAACAAAAATTGACTCTGCTGGGATACAGCTGGGAATGGCTAGCGGATGGTAGCTTACGTGCTACGACTCCAATATTACCTGCTGTGATCGATATGGGTAACGATAAAAAAGTATTTTACAATCAATTGATTGCTGCATACATGGGCTGGAAAGGTGTACGTGAAAATCCGTCCAGTGCGATTACCTTTGGTGATGGTGCTGATATTCCTTTGGAAGGATTGCAATTGGCCGTTAAATTGTCTGAAAAGTATACATTTGACTTACCTTGGCAAGACGGAGATGTTGCATTGGTCGACAATTATATGACTATGCACGGTAGACGCCCATTTTTGGGTGAGCGTAAACGGCAAGTGTTGGTTTCTTTAGCCATCGACTAGACATATTGTAACGGTTACTTCCGAAAATATTTACCACCATACGAGCCAATAAATTGTATATAAAAACTAAGCTGCCGGGTGTTTTAATTTCTGTCATTGTTGGTTTAGCCGCATTGTTCTTAAGTGAACATTACGGCGCACCTGCTATGCTATTTGCCTTATTGCTAGGCATCGCTATGTCGTTCTTGTACGAAGGCACCACATGCAAAGAGGGCATTGAGTTTACTGCGTGTCATATCTTGCGTATAGGTGTGGGGTTATTAGGTTTGCGTATTGCATTTGGTGATTTAGCCGCACTGGGGTGGAAAACTGCGCTGTTGTTAATAGTGGCCATTGCCAGCACTATTGGCCTTGGCATTGTTTTAGCTAAAGTGTTTGGCTTGCAAAAACGTTTTGGCGTTCTAACTGGTGGCTCCGTTGGTATATGCGGAGCTTCTGCAGCTATGGCGATTGCCGCAGTATTACCCGATAGTAAAGATAAAGACCGTGATACTTTACTAACAATTGTTATTGTCACAGCATTATCTACAGTGGCTATGGTGATGTACCCAATAGTGGCAGACCTACTTAATCTGAATCCTACTCATACTAGTATTTTTTTAGGTGGCACCATTCACGATGTGGCTCAAGTAGTAGGTGCTGGGTATTCGGTATCAGAAGAAACGGGTGATCTAGCCACATTAACTAAATTAGTTAGAGTCGCGTTTTTAATGCCGGTAGTGGTGTGTATATTGTTAGTGCTGAGATTGAATTTAGATAAAACTTCAGATGCCAAACCTCCTGGTATCCCTGCCTTTTTGATTGCTTTTGTGTTGTTGATGACACTGAATAGCTTAGTCGACTTACCTGAAGCTGTGACGCAAGGTGCCACAGATGTTTCACGTTTTGCTTTAGTCATTTCAATTGCTGCTATTGGTATGAAATCAGATTTGGGGCAATTGTTAAAAGTAGGACTGAAACCCATTTTACTTTTAGTGTTAGAAACACTCTGGATAGCTGGCTTAATACTTTTAAGCTTACCTTACATTTAACCATCAAGGTCTAATATGAGTGATACCGAAGGCCAAACCAATATAAGTGTCAAGCAAC
This sequence comes from uncultured Paraglaciecola sp., assembly GCF_913058035.1. GTDB lineage: Bacteria > Pseudomonadota > Gammaproteobacteria > Enterobacterales > Alteromonadaceae > Paraglaciecola. Next base: position 29,358 of record NZ_CAJXPA010000009.1, read on the forward strand.
AAACAAATGTATCAGCTGATAAGTATCAGTCACATCACCAAACTCCTATTAATAGACGTCGCTTTTTATCTGGGATAGCGACCATGACAACACTTATTGGTAGTGAGATAGTGTTTGCGCGTTTTATGCCTCTAGGATCTATCCCAGTGGCCTTTGCACAGACATTAACTCCTTTCTTCATCCCAGGCAAAGACTCAGAACTTGTGGTCTTAAACGACAGACCTATTAATGCTGAAACACCGGCTCACTTACTCAATGATGATGTGACGCCAGCAGACAAATTGTTTGTGCGCAACAACGGCATTCCCCCGCAAAGAATTGATGTTAAAAGTTGGACACTGACTATTGAAGGAGAGTCGGCCGAACGAAGCAAAACCTATACATTAGAAGACCTTAAACAGCGCTTTACTCATTACACCTATCAGCTAACTCTTGAATGCGGTGGCAATGGACGTGCTGAATTTAGCCCGCCCGCTAAAGGTAATCAATGGACAAATGGAGCAGTAGGTTGCCCTAAGTGGACAGGTGTGCGATTAGCTGATGTATTAAAAGACGTCGGTGTGAAAGATGATGCCGTTTATATTGGTTATTATGGAAAAGACTCACACTTAACTGGCGATCCGAACAAAGATCCCATTTCTCGTGGCGTACCGATACATAAAGCGTTAGAAAACGAATCGTTGATCGCCTGGGCGATGAATGACGACGATTTACCTGTGATGAATGGTTATCCATTACGCTTAGTGTTTGGAGGCTGGCCGGCCTCTACCTCAGGCAAGTGGGTAGAAAAAATTGTTATCCGAAACCAAGTACATGATGGTGCTAAGATGACCGGAACTGCTTATCGTGTGCCTTGTAACGCTGTCGCTCCTGGCGCTAAAGTAGCAGACGAAGATATGTGTATTATCCATGCTATGCCAGTAAAGTCGTTGATTACTTTCCCAAAATCAGGTGAGTTACACCTACTGGCTAACAAATTAGGTGTCAATGGTCACGCATGGGCAGGTGATAAACAAGTTGATAAGGTTGAGGTGTCCATGGATTTTGGTCAAACTTGGCAACGGGTCAAATTATCTAAAGCACTAAACCGAAATGCCTGGCAACATTGGCACAGCACATTGTTGTTTCCGCAAAAAGGTTATTACGAAGTATGGGCTAAAGCCACAGACAGCGACGGAGTGAGTCAGCCTATGGTCCTACCTGGATGGAATCCAAAGGGGTACTTAAATAATGCCTGTCATCGTATCGCCGTGCAGGTCGTTTAGAGTGTTATCAATTAACACCCAGCGCATGTTAGTTCTGTTAGTGCTTGGGCTGAGTACAACAGCCTTATCGTTACAGGCACAACAGCAAACAATTTATGACCCCATTACAGGTTTTGTTGTAAGTGAAAACTACGAAATTGTACGTGCTCATTGTACTGCCTGCCATTCTGCAAAACTGGTAACACAAAATCGTATGACACGAGACAATTGGTTGGAAACCATTCGCTGGATGCAAAAATCTCAAGGATTGTGGCCGCTTGGTGTTCAAGAGCAAAAGATACTTGATTATCTTGAGTCCCATTACAGCCCCATAGCAGTCAGTCGCCGCTCTCCAATTCCAAGCCACTTGATGCCTGTACTAAAATAGTTAATTCCTCATTTATAACATTTTTCCCACAGCTGAACCTGAGATCTGGGATTCGTGTATCAATATTGCTTCGCTGTATTAAACATTTTAAGTCAGCCATATCATTTTTATCCACCTTAGCTTCAGTAGCCTATGATAGCTTGCATTGTGAGAGACGCTGTTCGTTTATGATGATAATCTAGAAAACTAACATTTATGTTTTGTGGTTTATTCTATAACTTTACGATAGCTGTGAACTGGACCCAATTAGTTAATTATTTAACACGCAAAGGTGAGCACTATGTCTTTATTCACATTTAATTACAGCTGGCGATGGTCTGCCGCTGTTGTATTTTTTCTATGTGCTTTTTTGGCTTTGATGATGGGAGTGTCATTATCTGAGCGCCCAGATGTTCAAAGCGCAGATATGTTGACCAAAGCCTATTACAGTTTAGGTTTATTTGTCATGGGTGGATTGGATTTAGGTACACCCATTGATGGCCCTTTATTTGCCCGTTTAATGCTTTGGCTAAGTTATTTTGGTTCACCTATGTTGGCCGCATCCACCATTATCGAAGCGGTAATCAAAACAATCTCTCCTTACAAATGGCATTTTCAGCGGATCAGCAATCATATTGTGGTCTCAGGCTCAGACGAGTTAACATTTACCTATTTGAAACAGCTTAGGCTGGTCCAGCCCAAGGTCCCATTGCTGTTTATATGTGATGAAATCTCTCCAATACGAGAAGAAGAATTAAAGCGCCGTTATCACGCTATAGTGATCACTGGAGATATTACCCGTAGTTATTTTTTATCTAAACTATTTCTGCATAAAGCTAAAAAAGTGTTACTGCTTGGCAAAGATAATTTTCAAAATTATGAAGCCGCGCATAAAATTTTGCAGTTACAACCCTCACTCAAAGGCAAGATTGTTATACACTGCAATAGCATCCGTTTTATGCGTTCCATGGCTGATTCTGAAGTCGCCAGACAGTGTATCAATTTTAATGCATACCAACTAGCAGCGTCTGCTTTAGTGCAACAGCACTTGCTTTCGCACTTCGTGGAAACAGTACCTAAGGACGTAGTTGTGATTGCTGGCTTTGGTTTGTTTGGTCAAACTATACTCGAAGAATTACAGCATTATGCACAAAAAGAGATTGATACTATTGCGATTATTGGTATTGATGCCAAACGACGTATTCAAGTAGTGGACGAACAGCATCAGTCAGCTAATTTTTGTAATAGGAAAATATTTGAAGGTAATATTTCCCATCCAGAAGTATGGCAACAATTACGTGCCACGGTGGATTTGATTAACACTCAACCCATTATCATCTTATGTACAGATTCAGTAGAAGATAACTTTAGAACTTCCTTGTGGCTAAAAAATAAGTATCCCAATTCAATGATAATAGCCCGTAGTTATTTACCATCAAGATTTGCCGAAAATGTAGGTAAACAATACAACATTTTAAATGTGAGTATTAATCAATTAGTTAAAGATAACTTTCCCATCGAGTGGATGACTCCCTAGATAGTTTACCTAATTCAAATTTAATAATGATCTTCAATGATGACATACACGCTATCGGAAAGATGCTGCTTCTATAACTGTTAGCTGTGCAACAGCTTGATTGTTTGCTGAGCGATTTTATTCTGTCATTTAAGACAAGGTGGGTGTAATAATTGAACATCTATATTAGCGGTAAATCGAGAAAAATGAGTATCAATTTTAACTTCATTTCCATCTCTTTATTGACAGTGATCATCACAGAAGATTGTAAACTTACATAAAAAAAGCGCTCAAACTTCATATGAAGCAGAGCGCCAACACACACAAAAGCGTCTTAGAATTTCGCTCTTAACTGAACTCCAAAGTAACGATCCGCATCCCGTGGGATCTGGTAACGGAAGTTGTCGCCACTATAAGTGGTAACATAACTTTCGTCGGTGAGATTTTTACCGATTATAGAAATCCTATAATTATCATCATCGAAAGAGAAAGCTAAGCTAGCGTTTAAAATTGCGTAGTCAGGTAGAAGAGTAACAGCAGTAGCGTCAGCGCCTGGGGCACCAGCAAAAATCTCATCCGTATAAACATATGAGCTATTCAAATAAATGGCCATATCATCTAATTCCCACACATATTCCCCCGTTACTGAGTACTTTAGGTCAGGTGAAAAAGGTAAGTCAGCACCAGAGTTGCCGTCACACGTCAGTAAACCTACAGGGCAAAGGAATTCGTCTACTTCAGCATCAACACTGGATAAACCACCTGTTAGTGTAAGTGCGTCTGTTGCTTGCCACATAAAGTCAAATTCAATTCCTTGGGTAATAACAGAGCCAGCATTAGTTAAACGCGTGATAAACACACCATCTAACAATTCTGGATTATTAGCTTGAAACCCATCAATTTCAGTGCGAAATATTGCGGCATTAAAGATTAAGTTACGACTCGCATATTTATAACCTAGTTCGTAAGCATCTGACGTTTCTTTACCAATGGGAAGGGTATCGTTATCAGACATGTTGTAAAACACGTTAAAAGCTGGTCCCTTGTAACCTTGAGAGTAAGTCGCATAGACCATGCTGTCGTCATTGATATTAAACTGTGCACCCAATTTTCCTGATACATTTGATTGGTCTGTAGAACCTTGGTAATCAGTGTCCAAGCTAGACTCACGGACACCCACACCTTTGCGTCCGTATTGATCATTGCTGTTTCTATTGTGGGAAAAGCTCACTTCATCATCGGTATAACGCAAACCAAACAACAATCTAAAATCATCACTGATATGGTATTTACCATCCGCAAATACCGCCCAGTTATCAAATTCGGTTTTCATATAGGCTGTAGCGCTGACAATGTCATTGGCATTACAAGATAAGCTTTCATCGCTGATAAACTGTTCTATGTCGTTATCAGATGGACTGGTAACGCCTAATATGTTGGTTAAATAATTGCCAATAGCCGCTTGGAATTGACCACCGTTATTTTGACAACTCGCGTCGCGGGTGAAGTTACGTTCTGACTTTTGGTTCCACCAGAAAAATCCCGCCTGGTAATCTAAGGCTCCACCAGTTGGAGAGGCTATACGTAACTCTTGTGACGCCTGATCCCATTCTTGGGGACCTATATCGTGTAGTTGAAATGCTACGCCACCATTATTAACGTTACCAAAATTAACAGGGAAAGGGATGGAGCCAGTCGTTGATGTGAAATCACCTTCTCTAAATTCAGTATTATTCCAACCCCGATAGGCGGTGATAGAGGTTAATTGATGATCACCCAACTCTTTGTCTACCTGAACTGAAAAAGCAGTGGTTTCATCTAAGGTACGCGTCTCAAAGTCATGATCGACTTGTCTTTGCTCTAAATCTAGACCATCTGGATTAGTAGGGGATGCTTCTGAATTATGACGACCACTAGGAGTTAGCTCTAAATCTGCACAACAACTATCATTTGAATTTACATTTTCGAAGATAAACAAAATATCAGTGTCACCTGCAGCATCAATATCAAGCATGGCACGCACACCTTCCTTATCGTAACCACTAACTGTTTGATTGTTGTAAACGTTGTTGATGTAACCATCAAACTGCGATTTCATAATCGTTAAGCTACCACTGACATTATCATTTAACGGACCTGTGACACTGGTTTTTAAACGGTATTCGTTATCTTGAAATAAGGTTGCTTCAAAACTGCCTTCAAAATCGTCTGACGGGCGTTTAGTGGTGATGTTAACCACACCTGCTGAAGCATTTTTACCAAAAAGTGTGCCTTGTGGTCCTCGTAATACTTCAATACGGTCAAGGTCGTATAGGTCTACAAACGCCTGTCCAGAGCGCCCTAGTACCACACCATCAACGACCGTCGATACACTAGGTTCAGCAGCAACACTAAATGAAATTGTGCCTACACCACGAATAGTGATCGCTGAATTACGAGTGGTGTTACCTTTTCTAAAACTTACCGAAGGCACTAACGCTTGAAGGCCTTCAATGTTGGCTGAAAATGCTGAGTTGATTTGATCTTCTCTTAGCACCGAGACTGCAACAGGTACTTCATTTAAATTTTCAACACGTTTTTGTGCGGTCACTGTGATTGTTTCAAAACCCTGACTCTTTTCAGTTTCGGCTTCCTGAGCGTTGGCGGTTAAACCAATCGTCATACAAGCAGTCAGTGCAAGAGCTTTGGTAATGCTGGTGTGTAAGTTACTAGGTTTAAGCTGCATAGTGTTCTCCCAAGATTCATTCTTGATCTAGTTATGTAACCGCGCTCCAATGAAGAGTGTCTCAACTGCTGGAGTAACGACTTATGTGTTATTGGATGGCTGCACCAATTATTATTGTTGTTTATTTATTATTATTAAGCTGTCTTATATAAGACAGAAGATATAGAAAATTTAACCTTTAAGTAAAAAATATGCAATCAATTTGTTGCTTAGAAGTTAATTGTTTGTCTGTATGTGAAGAAATGCACGAAGAATTATGTCCATTAAAAGCAGTATTAACCGATACTAGCGTTACATTGCTCAACAGATTTTTCCAACAAATCTAGCCATTCTAGTCCAAAATTATTGATAAACCATTGACGCATGTTGACGGACGCATCCTTGAAAGCTTGCTTTTCTGCAACTGAAGGGCGGTAAATAATACCGCCAGCTTCCTCAAAAATTTTATAAGAATCGCTTTCCTGAGTAGCGACAAATTCATTAGCTGCTGCTTTTTGTTTAGCAAATCCTTCAAGTACAATTTGCTGAATATCTTTTGGTAGTGTTTTCCACACGGGCTCCGAAAACCACCATAAAGTAGCCATGTAAGAATGCCCATCAAGGATGATATATTTGAGATGTTCTTGTAACTTAGCGCCGATTATATCTTGAATGCCGTTTTTGCTGCCTTCAACCACGCCCGTAGCTAAAGCGGTATATAGCTCAGCCCAAGAAATAGGAGTAGGATTTGCACCTAATTGCCTGACTAATTCTTGTTGAATATCAGCGGGAGTTGTACGAATTTTCTGACCTTTCAAATCTTCTGGGTTACGAATAGGTTTTTTAGTAGTCGCAAAGTTTCGCCATCCTCCAGTATTTGATACGCCAATTAAACGAATATTTAAGCCATTACCCAGAACCGTATCTCGCATTTTTTGTAATATAGGACCATCTAAAACGCACTCAGCTTGTGCGTCACTGGTAAACACATAAGGTAAGTCTAACACCTGCGCTGGTGCGAAAAAGTTACCTGTACCGCCTGCCGTACTGGGAAACATCTCTAATACGCCGGATTGCAAACTTCCTATACATTCGGGTACGCTGCCGCAAAACTGTCCCGAGGCATACAATTGTACTTGTACTCGTCCTTTACTATTTTTTTCGACGTATTCTTTGAATGCTAATAGGCCAACATAGTCTTCATCTTGAATAGAGGCTTGAATAGAAGCTTTAACAGTAAATTCTGCTTGGGTTACGTTAGCTCGAAAAATACCTGTTAAGCAGCCAACTATAATTAATCCGTAAATAATCAGCAATGTTGAGCGTTTAGTTGACATGTTAAGCGAATCCAAAAAACGTAGGTAAGGTCATAGTGAGAGCAGGGAAGTAAGTGATCAAAAATATGACTGTTGCTTCCACTGCTAAAAAGGGCAGCATTTCTAAAGCAATATTTTCAGTCTTTTCACCTGACACCGCTGCTGCAACAAATAACACTAACCCCATAGGTGGTGTGGCGAGTCCAACGGTCAAGTTCACGCACATTATGACTGCAAAGTGTAACGGGTCTATGCCTAAAGAGATAAAGATGGGAGCAAGTACTGGGCCTAAAATTAAGATAGCGGGTCCTGCATCTAAAAACATGCCTATGGCAAATAAGAATAAGTTGATGATCAGTAACAGTAATAATACGTTATCAGTTATACCCGTAATCTCTGATGCGAGCGTATCGGCCATACCCGATACCGTAATGATCCAAGCAAAAGTGACTGCCGAGCCGACCAATAACAAAATGGTGCCAGACTGCACTGCTGCATCAACTAGTATAGTGGGTAACTTATTAAATTTTAGCGTGTGAGTCACAAATAAGGTGATAATTAGCGCATAACCTGCTGCTACAGCAGCTGCTTCGGTTGGGGTAAACACACCAAGCACTATTCCGCCTAATAATATGACAGGTGTTAATAACGGTAAAAAAGAACTTTTTAATGCGCTACCACGTTCGTGCCACGTAGCTTTTGCATTCGCTACTGGATAATTACGTTTTTTAGAAATATAGTTTGTCATCAACATCAAACCCGCACAAATCAATATACCTGGAACTATTCCGGCCAGGAACATGCCTGCAACAGACACATTCATAATAAATGCGTACAAGATCATAATACCAGAAGGGGGAATAATTGGGCCAATCACTGAGGATGCAGCCGTCACTGCTGCAGCAAAACGTCTGCTGTAGCCATTTTGCTCCATAGCAGGAATAAGCATTTTACCCAGTGCCGAAGTATCCGCTACCGCTGAGCCTGACAAACCTGCAAATAATACAGAAGATAAAATATTTACCTGTGCTAATCCGCCCCGATAGTGACCTATCAAAGTTTGGCTAAAGCGCACAATTGACTGGGTGATACCCCCTTGATTCATCAGCTCGCCAGCGAGTATAAAAAACGGTACCGCCATCAAAGGAAAAGAGTTTATGCCTGAGTAAAGCCGATTTAACAGGGCAGAAAAAAACACTTCCTTACCGTCTAAAATTAGGCTGACACCGGGGCCAATTAATAGTGCAAAAATGACCGGAGCACCAGCGGTAAGTAATAAAATAAAAACCCAGAAGTAACTTAACGACATATTAGGTGGCATCCTGATGTGGGACGAAACAATGCTCTAAGGGCAAGCACAACTGCTCGATAAGTTTTTCTAAGCCAACCAAACAAATTGAGCCAAAAGCAAAGGGGGCACAGCTATAGAAGTAAGCTAATTTAACGGGCACAGACGAAGCATTAATACTTAGCCCTGTTTGCCAAAATTCTAAACTTTGTATAAAAAAGATGCCGCAAATAACCATTACTAACATGGTAATCAGTAGTTCGGTTATTCTGCGTAAAAGTGCTGGTAGCGCATCGGCAAACATCTGAATAGATACATTTAAATGTGCAAGGTATGCCCAAGGAGCAACTAAACACGCTACCCAGACCATAGCAAATTTTGCTAATTCTTCAGTCCATGCCAATGAATCGTTAAGCACATAGCGAAAAAAGACTTGCGCCAGTATCATGCCTAACATCAGTGCAAGCAATCCTCCGGCTAAATTTTTGGCTACATTGGCTATCAAGTAGTTGAACTTACCCAATGGCGTATTAATTGTGAATAATGTTCGCTGCAGTTTAGTCATTGTGATTTTGTATCTCTAGTTGGCCAGTAATGACTGATTTGTTGACCGATTTTGGGATGCTCTAATTGTTCTGTATGTAACACATCAGGTCCAATAGGTATCTGATGTCCAGCAGGAACGAACACCGCCATTTCATCCAACAGTAGCGTTAATTTATAAACACTCCCCCCAGTAAAAATTTGTTGTTCAGGAAATCTCAGCCATTGACCTTGAGGAAGGTAAAACTCCACCTCTCCGCCAGCTTGGGTGCAAGGCACCACTAATAAATTATCACCAAACATAAACTGTATCTCAAACCCCCTAGCCAACCTATCATCGGGAAAGGCTAAAGCCATAGCGCGCATCACGGGTAAACCTGATTCGCTGGCCTGTTGCATAGCAGTTTGAATATAAGGTATAAGCTGATAGCGTAGTTTTAAGGCCTGATTAACGGCATTTTCTGCCTCTGAACTATAACTCCAAGGCTCTCTTTGCCCTATACCATGGAGACGTATGTGCGCAGAAAATACTGCAGTTTGTGACCAACGTACAAATAATTCTGAGTCGCGGGTGTCTTTATAAAAACCGCCCACGTCTGTGGCAAAATAAGGCGCACCAGACATGCCCCAAGACAAAGCACCACGAATGCTACCAACTAATCCCCCCCAATCTGCCTGAGGATCCCCGCCCCATTGACTGGGATAACGTTGCGAGCCGGTCCATGCGCTTCGGCTAAATAAAAATGGGCCTGTTTTGCTGTACTTTTCAGCTGCTTGATACACACAGCGGTTATATAAAAGGCTGTATACATTGTGTAATCGATGCCCAGAATCACCATTGTAGGCAAGCATATTGTCATCCTCTACTTGCTCGCCAAAGTCGGCCTTAATCATGTCTATGCCAAGGTCGAATAATGGTTTATGTGACTCAAGCCAAAAATTAAATGCATCAGGGTGAGTGAAATCAACTATGCCTGACTCAGGTAAGGGGGTGAGTACTTCGGCAAACGCACTCATGTCCCATTGATAACGGTAGGCTCCGCCAGTACGTTTATCTGTAAGTAACCAGCCTTTATCTGCCATTTTTTCAAACAATGGGTTTTGTACTGATACCAAAGGATATTCCCAAATACACACTTTAAAGTGCATGGCTTTTAAGTCACTAATAACCTTGTTGGGTGGGAAGTCTGCAAATCGTTTGGGATCCCATTCAAAGGCAAAACGTGTATCGGTATCTTGCCATGCGCGTCCATCTAAGGTGATCACATCGCAAGGCATATTATGTTCACGCACGGCTTTTGCAGTAGCCATCAGTTCGGGCACGTCTTTGTAATAAGCTTTGGATAAAATCACACCTAAACTCCATACTGGCGGAACGGGTGCTTTACCGGTTAGTTCAGTGTATTGATGGATTATCTCAGCACCATTTTTACCTTTGAGTATAAATATATCTAACGTGTCATCTTCCACTAACAACCCATAAGCCCTTTGCGACCAAGGTGCGTAGCCAACTGCGTGAGTCACTGGTGCTGGCGTATGCACAAATACACCCCATCCAGATGGGCTCCAGGCAAAAGGTGTGTTCTTATAAGAAACTTCGGCATTAACCCCAAGGGCGTCATGATTGTATGAGCGAATAAATTGGCCTCGCTTATTTAAGCTCGACCATTTTTCACCCAATCCATACACGGCTTCTTCAGCACTTAAGTCCAAACTGAATAACCAACCTTGAGTAGTTTTTGCCAGAGGCGGCATGCGATACTGGCGCACAAAATGTCCATCGTTTGGTGTTTTTTGTATATTTCTTCCACCACAATTCAGCGCAAATGAAAAAGGATTATGTTGAATGATTAGCTCATTATTATCTGATGTGATGACGGTACTTTGCGCTGAATGAGCTATTAGACACGGTAATTTTTTGGGCTCTTGCAATAACATTTCATAATCGGCACTAGACTGGCCAGCTATTCTTAGGCGCAATCCTGATGGGTGAAAGCTGACCTGTAACAAGCCATCTGAAGTTGGCAAAATTACAGAGGTGTCGTCGACTAGATAAGCATCACCTACAATAGAAACTTGGGATACCTTATTCCAATTGGGTGCTGATAGATTGAGTTCAGGTAAAAGTGATGGTGAAAATACGGGCAAAAGTAACCTCTAAAAATTTGCTAAACGCTACGTTTTACTCAACAGAAACCAATTTTATTCGTTTCTGAGGATATCTGCTCAGTGAGCAAATTAAGTATGAAAAAAGTGCGTTATTAATCTTATATAAGACATAAGTTATAGTAGTGTTAAATTTTTGTCAATCGATGAGAATAATTGACTGAAATGAAAGTTATTAATCAATTTTTTTAGATATTTATATGTGGTATCAAACACCCAAACAATACTCACTAGTAACAATATTTATTTAATATCTTGTATAAGAGTGATAGTTAATATTACTCTAGGTAAATGTTAATTTACTGTTCACATAAATGAATAAAAATCGCTTTGATAATAAATTAAGCCGTCCTGGGCTAGCTTTTCAACCTTTGTACAAACAAGTTGAAGAACACGTCACACAACTGATTGTTGAACAACGTTGGAAGCCCGGTGAAATGTTGCCTAACGAATTTCAATTAGCAAGCGAGTTAAATGTGAGTCAAGGCACTGTGCGGAAAGCTTTAAACAGTTTAACCGATGATAAGATACTGAATCGTAGGCAAGGTATTGGCACATTTGTATCTGAGCATACTGGTCATCACAGCTTGTATCGGTTTTTTCCATTGATTGCCGATGGAAGAACCCCTGAGTTACCAAAAGCCGAACTACTGCTAGTAGAAACACAAATAGCAACTGAGCAGGTCTCACAAGCGCTAGAATTAGAGCCACAATCAAAAGTCATAGTGCTGACTAGAAGGCGAATTCTGAATGAAGAGTTTTGTATTGCTGAAACCATATATTTACCATACAAGTATTTTGCTATTTTAGAAAAAGAGCCTCAAGTACCCCACACGCTTTACCATTTCTATCAAACTCAATTTAACCTAACTGTACGAAACACACGCGATAGCATCAAGGCCGTGCTTGCTACAAAAAAAGATGCACAGATGTTAAATATTGTAGAAGGTGACCCTTTACTCGAAGTCACAAGAGTGACTCATTCACTGGACAATAAAGCGATTGAATTTAGGCTAAGCCGCTGCCGTAGTGATAAATACCATTATTTAGTGGAGCTGGGGTAAGTTTTCGTCGCTAACATTGTTGTCAAACATGCACTTCAATAAAAAATTAAAGCGTCAACTATTTGCTAATTGCGAACAAGCTTTTTTACTCAAAACTTATCACTAACATTTTTATTAGATGACACTTCAAACCAGCATTTTTTTTATTTGGTTCGATATTTTTTTTATCAGCTGAAACTATTAACTTAGCGTTAAGGGTTTAGCCGATAACGTTACTTTTGAACATTATAGATTGACTGTAGTGCAAAAAAAAGGCTCATCAGTAGCATTCATTACACTTAGTTTTTGTCGCTACTTTGGGGTTAAGCTATTGATAAGCAATTTTAATATGTCACAAATTTATATATATCAGGTTTGCTGATTTTATTTGAGAAGCACTTTGTTCTTTTAGATTAAGTTGTTGATAACCTGACTACCTGTCGCATTTTTGACCAAATAAAATGGCAGTAACCATTATTCACCCCTATAAACTGGATAAAAGTCCGTTACAGCGTAAATAACTTGATTGTTGTGTCCCCATTTCGATTAACTGAATAGGTGAACTATACATTATCCGGATTGTAGGGAATACAATATGAAATTATTACCTTTTATCACCATGATATTAGTATTAACCAGTTTTAACTTTCAGGTGAGCAGTATGACAAAAAAAATCCATGATCCTTCAAACATAAAAACAGTGTTTAAACCCACAATAGATGATAAGTGGATTGGGATAGGTATTTCTTATGGTTCTTACCGCGACGGTGAAAGTCCTGGCAAAAACAGTGTATCGACAGAGGAAGATATTCTTCAAGACATGATGTTATTGACCACCGATAGCGATGTATCGTGGAACCTTATTCGGATGTATGCCGCAGACCCCGCTAGTGAACAAGTGTTGAAGACTATCAAAAAACACAACTTACCGGTCAAGGTAATGCAAGGGGCTTGGCTATCCTCTACCCAAACTAATGAAAAAAATGAACAACAAATTTCAGAAGTCATTCGTTTAGCCAATGAATACAAAGACATTGTGGTGACAGTAAACCTCGGTAATGAAATTTTTGTTGATTGGTCAGCACATAAATTGGCCATCTCTGACTATCCTAAATATTTGGCATGGGTTAAGAGGGTTCAAACAGAGACTGAAGTGCCGGTAACCCTGGCCGACGATTATAATTTTTGGAATAAACCGTGGAGCCAAGAAATAGCTCAAGCAGTCGACTATATTGTTTTGCATGCTTATGCGATGTGGAATTCACAAACTCTCCAAAATGCGTTGCCTTGGACTGAGAAAACCTTTCATGATATTCAAGCATTGCACCCAACCAAGCAGATTGTGTTAGGCGAGTCAGGTTGGGCAACTAGCGCAATCACTAGCAATGGTGACGAAAGTTTGATTATTGGTGAAGCCAGCGAAAAAGCTCAAAAAGTGTTCTTTGACGCTTACAGGCAGTGGTTAGTAGACAATCGTGTTGTATCTTACTACTTTGAAGCTTTCGACGAAAAGTGGAAAGGCGGCGAAGACAAACCAGACGGTATTGCTGAGAAAAACTGGGGAGTCTTTCGCTCCGATCGCACTCCTAAAATGGCCGTAGAGGAATAATCGTCACTACAAGTAGATGTTAGATTGAGCAAACTCAGGCGCTCAATCTAAATCAACTTAATATTGAGTAGTTATCAGTTTAGGTACTCAGTATCAGATTTATTTAAAATATCTGTTTTTCAACTTTTTTCGATTTGAAATAAGAGGCGTTTACCTAAGAGCTTGTTTTTTTGCGTTATGCTTCATGTTTAGCTGCTTGTTGAGCGTTTGTGCCAAAATTATCTTTCGCTACTTTTCTGCTCTACCTGATGTAATAAGCCTGTTTTCCTTAACAGATCTTATATTGACGCTCATTTCTTCTGTCGCGACACCTACCTAATAAGTATTTTCTTGAAAACTAATGAAATAGGTTCGTACATTGCCAAAGGCTTTATTGATGAGCTCTGTTATTTTATCTGTCGTTCTGCAGCTAAAGAAATATTTTGACTGTGTCAGTAAAATCTTCATTTACATCTACTTTGTTTGTGGAGCGGCCGATTGCAAAAGATTCTGAGGTTCTTATCTCAATTATACTAAATACTTCATAAGCTAGTGCTGTTATTAAAATTGGCATATCACAGTGTCTCTTAAAAGAGTGTTTGTTCGGTTTTATTTAGCTTGTCTGTTCGAACCGTTATGGCCCTAAACCACTCTTTTTTCATTGACATCATAAACGCAGTTGCTGTTTCCTATGATGCCTTGATATGTATTTACTTCACGACTTTTTTTGGTTTCAACAGACTGATTTCATGAACGTTTACACTCTAGTGGGCGACGGTGAAAGCTGATTTTATATAGGTATCCTGTATTAAGACTAGCCCGATGTATTTAGTGACAAATAAAGAAGTGAATGGGCCGCTTGCGAACACATTATACAGCATGGCAAGTTCGATGCTTAGCATCAGCGATACTGTAAAAGGTGAGAAACCGTTCAGATGAACCAGTTTCTTCTAGTCCAGACCCTAGCTGCCTATTTAAATTTAAGACGATTAGATTATTTCTGGAGTATTAATTAAGTGCTTTTCCTAAGGTATGTTCAAGTAACCTATTTGTCCGCGGACTGTATCACACTATTTTTAAGTCCCTTAAAAGTAGTGTGCTCGTACTTGTTGTCTGCTCGTTTTAACTGCTATCAACCATAAATTTTTTGGTTTTTTATGTGCTTGTAGTGACTTCTCTTTGGTTATTTATTTCAAGGGTAAAATCAGCATTATTTGTACTAATAAATTCAGCTGATATACCTCGTTCTTTTCGAAATTCGTTAACTAGTTGGCTCGTTACAGCAACCAAATTCAGCACATTCGCCACACTAAATATTTTTTTGCTTGGTTTAGAGTCTTTTTGGCTCGAAAAGTATATGCACAATGTAATATTGATGAAAAAGTAACAGGGATAAGTGCTAGTAGAGATGGGTACCTAGGCAGCCAAAGATTCATTTTCAACCTAATGTGTGAATTTCCAAAACTTTACACATTAGGTTGCTTTGAAATCAATCTTTTTATCCTGTATGAAATTATATGTTGTCCGTAGATATTAAATTAAAACAATTTTAAAACACTCAGTTACATCATTATTGAGTTAGCTTTCCGTATCGGTTTTACGACTAAAGTATCATTAATTAGCTTTGTTAAGAAACATTGTCAGATGCTTGTCGGTGCAATAATTAATCAATAATTTCGAATGTTAAACCAGCATGTTTCTCTAAACGTGTGATCAATTGTGTACCAAAAACACTTGCTGGTGTCCAAAAGCCACCTTGAACATCATCTTTGCTGATATCTTGAGCTAAGCACGCTGCAGCCTGTCCTAACATCTTAGCGGTTGAGCCATAACCTGGGTCTTGATCGCCTGTCACTTTGCAACGAATTTCTTGGCCATCATCTGTTTTTCCATAAAAACGTAAATCGTAAAAACCTTTTTCTTGGGCATCTATACTTGGGCCTTCACCGGGTTTAGGTAATATGAATTTTTCCATTACCCAGCGAGTTGGTGGTATGACCGCTGCCATAGCAAAACCGCCTAATCCGACACCCACACCAGCTGCTATACCACTACCCATCAGGCCTTTACCGGTTAACATGGCTTCGTTGTAATCAAAGTGCTGGCTGTAGCCACCTTCTACCAAAGTATTGCTCCTATGTACAATTCGGGTATTGATTACAGCCATTACAAAAGGTGCTACCCAACTGTTAAAATCATCATCATACTGAGGTCGGTTCATATTGTCTTGGCGCACAGTATTACCATGATCAGATGGACAAATTGCGTATGGGTTAGCTAACACTTTGCGTAGAGCTGGATTACTGGCAACTTCTTTAAATATATTAGTCATACTCGCCACAGTTCCGCCTGATGCCGCACCCTTCATTTTTTTGACTCGCATTTTAATACTACTGCATGTTTGTCCAAATTTTTGATTCGCATGATGTTGTAAAAAGTAAACGCCTAAATCTGAGGGAACCGAGTCAAAACCACAACTGTTGACAATACGTGCACCACTTTTTTTAGCCTCGTCTTCATAACGTTCTAACATTTTAGCTATCCATTGCACTTCTCCGGTAAGATCGCAGTAGTCTGTGCCTAGTGCCACGCAAACCTTTACTAATGGTTCACCATAAAGTGCATAAGGCCCAACTGTTGAAATAATAACTCGGGTAGATAAACACATTGAGTGCAAGCTGTCTTCATCTGCAGCATCAGCGACTAAAGTATCAAGGGCTTCTCCTGCAGTGCCTAAAGATAGTTTTAATTCGCTTAGTTTGTTTTGTGAACGCCCAGCAATTGCCCATTTAAGTTCACCTCCAACGGCAAACTGATTAAGCATGTATCGTGTTAGAATTTGCCCTACAAAGCTGGTGGCACCAAAGATTATAATGTCAAACTTAGGGGAAGTGTCTTGCATAGTCGTTTTGCCTCTGAGGTAATCATCTTAGTTTATTTCATAGCATTCAAATTTGTGATGCCATAACAACGATTTAAAAACTTATACTTGTATTGTGATCTAATCTATCAGAATAAATTCACTTTAGGGGGAAACATAATGAGCGAAACATATAATACAACTGAAATTTGGATTGAAAAATCAAATGTGGCTAATACCAAAATTGTTGAAAAGCAGTTAAATAGCACACAATTAAGTACTGATGAGGTGCTGCTTAAAATTAACTCTTTTGGTTTTTCAGCTAACAATGTCACTTACTCAGTTTTTGGCGATAAAATGGGCTACTGGGGTTTCTTTCCAGCAGACGATACGTGGGGTATTGTGCCTATGTGGGGCTTTGCTACTGTGCTTGAGTCAAATCACGCTGAAGTCAATGTTGGTGAAAAGATCTATGGTTATTTGCCTATGGCTTCACACTTAGTAATCACAGCAGGTAAAGTTTCACCTACTCATTTTTTTGATATTAGCGAAAAACGTAAAAGTATTTCACCTGTTTATGACAATTATGTGCGCTGTGCTACCGACCCCGGTTATCAAGTCGGAAGAGAAGCATGGCAGCTAAATTATCGGCCGCTGTTTATGACTTCTTTTGTGTTGGATGATTATGTTGGTGAAGGTTTAGTGGCCTCTGAGCTACCTGTTAAACAAGTGATACTCACCAGTGCCTCTAGTAAAACTGCATATGGTGCTGCTCATTTGTTGATGAAGCACAAAAATGAGAGAAAATTAGACTATCAGGTGATTGGCCTTACTTCTGCCAATAATAAAAGCTTTACCCAAGACTTAAACTGTTATGACCAAGTACTCAGTTATGACGAGATTGCCGAACTTGGCGAAGATAAAGTTAACTGGATATTAGATTTTGCAGGTAATAAGAGCTTGTTATTGAATTTACAAAATCAGTTTGTTAACAATATTGATAAGTTAATCTTGATTGGCTCCACCGATGTTGATGCACAGCAAGATAAACCGCACGGTCACTTAGAAAGTGAGTTCTTCTTTGCACCAAGCCAAGTCAAAAAGCGCTCAGGTGAGTGGGGACACGCCGGTTTTTCTGAACGTTATGCAAAGGCTTGGCATAGTTTTGCCATTCACATGAATGATAAGATCTCAGTGGCTGAATACTCAGGTGCCAAAGCGGTCGAAGCGCTTTATCACACAGGTCTTAAAAATAAGTTAAATAATTTAGAAATTAATGTGTTGAAATTTTAACAACTTAGTATTGTCACGCGGGCGCTGCTAAAAAATATCAGTGCTCGATAACACTCATTTTTAGCGCACAAAATTAACATATTTCAGACATCCGTTTTACCAGCTTCGCGGAATTTTCACACTATCAGCCACAATTTCATAAACCAAACCGGGCTTTAGCACGTCAGATGCGCTTTCTAAGTCGGTTTTAAAATGTGCCACCTGCTCTGGACTTAATTTCTTTTCCACCAGTTCACCTGCGAGGGTGACTGTCTTGCCGCTGCTGTCTGTGGGTATAAAAAAACTATAGTCTCGAAACGAGACGCGCAAAATATGTTGGCCTTGTTGTGCGATAAAAAAACATCCCTTCTTTTGGCATACCTTGGCTATCCTAGCCTCTACTTGAAACGGCTTAGCTAGGTGTAGGGAGGAGTCAACTACTAAGTTTTCCATTGTTAATTTTGGAAGCGAATGATCGATTTTTATACCAAATGTTTCGGTTTGGGCATCTTGTGTGGCGGGTTCCGATAACCTCAAGGTATCTGCGATTGAGGTAAAGGTGAGAGCAAAACATACCAGCGTACTGAGAATGCGTTTCATGTTCGACCTATTACAATGAGTTTTTTAAATCATAAGGGTAGTTGCGACTAAAATCTACAAGTGTTGGAGGCTTTGTGAATAATCCTAGTGACTTATAATTTTAACAGTTGAAGGACAATAACAGTACAAATGACTGGCAAGTTGTTGCCTTACTAAGATTAAAAAAGAGTAAGTTTATTGTTTAATATCAGAATATATATTATTTAAAACCTATAACATCCTGAATTTTAATGTTTTTTTTAGTTTTCGTAATACTGGCGTGTTAATTGCTGTGTTTTTAGTAAATTTATCAACTGGCCACAGACATGCAAATTACCAGCAACTCTCCATCTTTGCTTAGTTACATTGGTGAAAACAATATTAAATCTAATGATGTGCTTCGAGGGATAGCTAAAGACAATAATAAAGATGTTGGCGGCGGGATCGACGTGCTTGAAAGTGGTTTGAATAAGGGTGCGTTTGAGGAGACACTACAATTAATGAATAAAGGCGAAATCGATATTGATTTGAAGCTTGTTGAAAATTATTATCAGTTCAATCAACAAAAGCTCAACAGAGACGTTGCTCAGTTGGCGGGAAATTTTGAACTTGGTTCTGCAGTAACAGTGAAATTAGAAGGTGAGGAGTTGTTTGTTGAAGGTGAATCCGATAACGCCAAAGCGCTGCAGAAATACTTTGATAAAGACAATGGTCTTAGCGTTTTAGTGCAACAAACCGCTAAGTTGTCTCAGTTTGTTGAGTGGGGTCAGGCAAAAGAGCAGGCTGCCGAATACAAATCTGATGATATGCCGGAAGCGAAGTTGTTGGATTGTTTACAGGACGGTAGATTGGTGGTGACGCAGAGCAATCAGTTTATTATGTCTGATAAAGGTTCAGCTTTTTATTCTCAGGGCCACACGCAATACTTAATTGATAAAATGTCTAAAGAAACAGAGTAACTTAATCAGTGATGTTTCAAAACCGCAAATTACCGAGATTATTTAAGTAAATTATTTCTCTTAAACGTTGGTATATCAAGGGACTTAAGGTCTCAATAACAGCATTTTTTGAGCAGAATTGTTTACACTTCAAGTAATATTTTAAAATTTTGCAATGATAGCTATGGGTCGTCTGCTGTCGTTTACTAAACGCTATTAACGTAATAATTGCCGTTATTAAGATTAAACATTGTTAACTATTTTAAATACCTACCTATAAACATAATTCTTATGTATTAATTACCTTTCCACCATTTGTCACTGTGTACATAAAGCTGCGCTTTTTTAAAGTGTGAAAGTATGGTTTGACGGTCTTGTTGGTTTAGGAATTGCCCAATGACTACATTTTGTTGATTATCTTTAAGGGTGATATGAGTTTGTTCATAGTCGGTTTGTGCTTGTATTGTTACAACTGAAATTTTGTCTTTTTCAAAATGTAAACATTGCTTACGATAATAGATACCCGATTCAAATGTCACCGTATGGTTATTGATAGTGATAATCTGCTTTTGATAAGTTGAATAGGACACGCGATACATTAAATAAGCCAACAATCCTACTTCAAAACCTGCAAAGGGGAGGATTATCCAAACGCCGACCAGGCTCCAAGCGATGGCAATGATCATTACAAAAGCAGCCATCACCATGATAATGATTTTATTTTGCTGCCAATTAGCGGAGCGATTGGGTTGAAGGGTTATGATAACCGATTCATGTTTATGTTTGAGTTTTACCATTATTTGATCTTTTTCTTTGTCTCAGTTGTTTTAGTTTATCAAGGTCTATCTATGATATTCAGTATAGGTTACTCAAATTTTATGTCTTTAAAAATATCAGCCAAGCATATTCGTATATTTTTGTTTTTTTTCTGGTTAAACATTCTATTTTGGCAAACGCAAACTTTAAGCCTTATTCAAGAATTTGGCAGTTTTATTTTTTTAGGTTTTTTGGGTGCTATATTTGCTAATGCTACCGGTGCGGGCGGTGGTATTGTTTTTGTGCCCTTTTTTAATCAATTGGAATTCTCTGTTGTTACATCTGTTGCAACTAGCTTTGCAATCCAGTGCTGCGGTATGACCGCAGGTGCCGTAACGTGGTGGATGTTTTACAAGCAGCAAAAAGCTAAACGAGAGCTTGAATTTTCGCAGTGGCAACACTTGGTTAGAATTTTGGTGTTAACAGTACCCCCCTCTATTTTAGGGTTGTGGATGGTGCAGACTAATCCACAATTTTTTGCGCATTTTAGTGACCCCACTAGTCTACATACAGGTTTTGGTGTTTTTTCTATAATGTTGGCAATAGCCATTTTTTTTACAGTATTTTTGTCAGACAATGGAAATTTTAATACGAAATTATGTGTGTATGATTATATTGCTTTACCAGCTGTCGCTTTAGTTGGCGGTGGAGTCACTGCTTGGTTATCCATAGGGGTGGGGGAGTTGGTAGCAGTGTATTTAATTATAAGACGATTTAATGTAACTCTTGCCATCGCTGCCGCCGTTATATTGAGTGCAATGACGGTATGGGGTGGGGTTATTTTTCATTTAGTGATCTCTAAAGCCATCTACTGGCCGGTAGTGCTATTTGCTGGAGCGGGTGCTATAGCGGGTGGTATTTTAGCTAAACAATTAGTGTTGTATTTTTCGGCAAAAAATTTAAAGCTTTTTTTTGCAGGTTGGATACTTATATTAGGGTTTACATCTTTGCCATTTTAGTTGACTTATTTAACATGGTAAATAAAGCGGCAATGTTCCTCTATATTGTCTTTTTTGAATCCCATAAAACGAGGTTAGCTGAACTAAATTCATTACTATAAATATTGTGATAAAACCTTGAACGTATTGACTGCGAATACGTCGCTGTGACACAAGACACATTAGGTGTTTGATTGCTGCTAACAACCACTCATCTGAATTGTGATTAGGTGTTGAGTTCAAGAACAAGTTTAAGCCTTGACGATTAAAATGCGACCAGCATAGACATTCAATGTTGTTAATGTGAGCGCACTGTACAGTTTGGTTATCAATTCAGTCAAAATTGCTACAAAAGACTATTGGCTTTGTAAAACAAGCCGTTTTTCACTCGAATCCTTCATCCGAATTTGATTTTTTATTCAAACACGCATGTGTGAGCTTGGATAAAATTAAAAAATGCTATGGAGTCAATGTTATAAATTGCGACTTACGAATAATCGGCAAAGCAACATCACAGACCAAATCGTCGCATAAATTGCGAAAATGACTATCATCCATTGTGGCATACTCATATCCATGAATGACCAGTTAATATCTGCGCAATCACCTGTCGCACCGAAGATATTCGGTAGCCATTCGTGTAAGGGGGCCCAAGATGGGAAGTTAGGTTCAAACTCACAAGTAGCAAAAAATGGATTAAGGGCAGTTTGAATATCAACATGTTCGATGGCAATAAATAACCCCCAAATAGCCGATACACCCCAGCCAGTATAACTAACTAACCGGGTAAAAAAGTTATTAATTAACATCGCTGGTATTGCTGCAAACATGACACCAAACACAGCAGTGCGTTGATAGATACACATGATACAAGGACGTAAATCCATAACATGTTGGTAGTACAAGGCGAATATTTCTAAGCACAGCGCAGAGACAAACAATAGTCCCCACGCGCGCCTGTCAGTTGATAGTGATGCTAGATTGCTTAACAATAGTGAGTCCTAGTTTAATGGGGTAGAACATCGCTTCCGGGTATCGACCCTGAGTGATGTTCAATAAGGTGAATGTCGTACAACCATTGTGTTAAGTCATACAATCCAAAATAAGTTGCAGCTAAGCCAACAAGTGTTAGAACCACTGTGTAAGGTAACGCCATATACACCATAGTGCCATAAGATAATCTAAGCAGTGGCGCAATAGCTGACGTTAGCAGGAATAAAAACGCTGCTTGACCATTTGGTGTGGCAACGCTAGGTAAATTAGTACCAGTATTAATCGCAACCGCCAATAAATCAAATTGGTCACGAGTGATAACACCACTGTTGAGTGCAGATGTTACTTCGGTAATGTATACCGAGCCAACAAACACGTTGTCACTGAACATCGATAACAAACCATTGGCTAAATAAAACATGACTAATTGTGTTTTTCCTTCAAAGGTTAACACCCAATTAATCACTGGACTAAATAGTCCTTGGTCAATAATCACTGCTACAATTCCAAAAAAGACGCATAATAATGCAGTAAAAGGTAATGCTTCTTCAAAAGCCTTACCTATAGAGTGTTCGTCAATTACACCGCCCATGGATGTTGTTAGCACAATAATGGAGAGACCAATTAAACCAACTGCTGCTAAATGACCGGCCAACCCTACAACTAACCAAACAGCAATTAATCCTTGAATGGCTAATTTAACCTTATCTTGTGTGGTTAGGTTTGCTTCAACATCCTTGTCGTAGTCAGTCAAAATTTGTCTGACTTTCTGCGGCAGCTGCGCGCCATAATTAAACAATGAAAATTTCTCAACTAAAAGAGTAGTCGCTAACCCTGCAAAAAAAACTGGGATAGTAGTAGGAGACATACGAATGGAAAATTCAATAAAGTCCCAGCCCGCTTTATCAGCAATGATTAGGTTTTGTGGTTCACCAACCATCGTCATTACACCGCCCAGTGCAGTACCAACACCTGCATGCATCATTAAATTGCGTAAAAATGCTCGGAAGTCTTCTAGATCATTTCGATTAAAGCTGAGCACTTCATCATCGTGGGAATGATCATGCTCAGAATGAAAGTCCTTACCTGATGCCACCTTGTGATAGATGGAGTAAAATCCTAACCCTACGGTAATAATGACTGCTACAACGGTCAACGCATCTAAGAATGCTGACAATACTGCACAAGCCGCTGCAAATGCTATTGATAAAACAATCTTGTTTTTAAGTTTGATAAGCAGTTTAGTGAAAAGGTAAAGTAACAACCCTTTCATAAAGTAGATGCCAGCCACCATAAATATCAAGAGTAAAATAACTTCAATATTGACAACCATTTCATGTTTCATATGTTCGGGTGTTGTCATGCCGATAAACATCGCTTCCATTAACAACAGACCCCCTGGCTGTAATGGGTAGCATTTTAAAGCCATTGCTAAAGTGAATATGAATTCTAGGACTAGTGCCCAACCAGCAACATAAGGATTAATGACAAATAATATTGGGTTAATAATAAGAAAAGCGGCAATGGCTTGTTTATACCAAGTTGGGGCTTTTCCCAAAAAGTTGGCTGCTACTGCTTGAGTTACGGACATTTGCATATGCAAAATTCCTTGCTGAGTATTATAATTATTGAACCAACCAGTATGCTCAGTGTACCCAAAAACAATCTGAAAATCCCACAGTTAGCAGAAATGCAGATAAATTCGAACTACTTTTTAGCAATACTTTGTTAACAATTCAAAGTTTCGATGTAACCAGTAAAATTCCTCTGGTACAATCAGTCAATAAAAATTAAAAAAACAATGTAACGAAGTGAGTTTTTGATGATATACAAGGCACAAAGCCCAGCAGGATTCGCTGAAGAATATATAGTTGAATCTATCTGGAGTGGACGCTTTCCCCCTGGCACCATTCTTCCAGCAGAACGTGAATTATCCGAACTTATTGGTGTAACACGGACAACTCTGCGTGAAGTATTGCAGCGGTTAGCTCGCGATGGTTGGTTAACTATTAAACATGGTAAACCAACTAAGGTTAATAATTTTTGGGAAACTTCGGGTCTTAATATATTAGAAACTTTAGCCAGACTCGACGAAGATGGTATTCCTGAACTTGTTGACCATTTACTCGCCGCAAGGACTAACCTCAGCGCTGTATTTATTCGTGGAGCTATCAGAAATCAGCAAGATAAAACTATTGAAATATTAAATAGCCATAATGATATACCTGATGATGGCAAAACCTTTGCGCAATGCGATTATCAGCTCAACCATGATTTGGCATTCGCATCTGGCAATCCAGTTTATGTATTAATGATGAACGGTTTTAGAGGGATGTATTCACGTATTGGTGGCTATTATTTTTCGAATCAAAAATCCAGAGATTTAACCCGCGGTTATTACAAGCAATTATTAGAACTCGCTGAGAAAGGTGACTACGAAAGTGTCCCTTTGGTGATAAGAACCTATGGCATTGAAAGTGGCAAAATTTGGCAAGAGTTGCGTGCTGATATGCCTAAAGGGCTAGCAGATTAGTTTTTAAATAGTTAAATGAAGGCTGACATCATTGTCAGCTTATTTTATTCAAAAATTCAAAAATTCAAAAATTCAAAAATTCAAAAATTCAAAAATTCAAAAAATCAAAAATCCTACATATTCATTACATATGTGTTCAGACA